>JAFDXH010000272.1 GCA_018268075.1 Bacteroidota bacterium
AATAAATAACATTTCAAATCTTTCCCTTGAAATACTATGATCTAAAAATATCTATTGATAATATATAAATGCCATACAGTATTATTCAAATTGAGCCAAGAAAATATATCTTAGTCGATGATAAAGGTAATATCTACAACTCTACACCTCACAGTAAGAAAAAGTGTCAACAACAAATTAAAGCTATCGAAGCAAATAAACGTTCACATAAGGATATTAAAGGAGGAGGTGCACCAATAACTCCACGAACTCCTCATGATATGTTCTATGTAGAGAATGGGTATTATCCATTATGGTATTTTCAGCGTATTCTTGGATTAAATTATCAAGAAGCTCAGCATCGATTTCATAATCAAGCAGAGGTTCTTAGACGAATAGCTACTGGTCATATTGTTGATACAGGAGACCCAGACGACTATGGGGCTGGTTTCAAAAAAAGAAACAAGAATAGTTCAAAGAAAAAACTGAAAGCCAACGGTGGCGGTCTTACATTATCAAAACTATATCATAATTCATGGATTATTCCCATAAGGGTTGAAGTGTGCGAAATATTTGATGTGATGGAACCACATTTAATTCATCATTTTCCTCGCATGCCAATTGCTAATTATTTCCATGAAGCTCCACAGCCGGGTATTGTTAGAGTTCCTAATGAAGATCAACAATTATTTACTATTCATTTTTTTGGCGATGATCCTCAAAATGAAAATATTCTACAAGCTCCCTACAGACTACTCATGACATTAACAAATGGCCGAAGGGGTGGGCTGGCTCTCGACAATAAACAAGTATTTGATGATTTGATAGCCTTCATTAGTCACTATTGTGTTACTGATCCATATCATCCACGAATAAGAAGATATGAGATTGAACAACATCCTCCGGAAAGAGCTGTCTTATAATCTTATAATCAAGTTATTCAACTTCAAATAAATTAATAATATGTCAAAAACATTTTATTAATACTATCATAAGGATACTATTCCGAATCCATTAATTGACTTCTTCTTTGTCGAAATTGTTCTCTTAATGCTTCTTTTTCTCTCTTTTCTTTCTCCTTTGCTTCTTGTCTTTTTGTCTTCCAAAGTTTTTTAATCTCATCTTTTTCTTTCTTTTCTTTCTCTTTCGCAATATTTTCTTTTTCCTTTTGTTTTCGAAATAGTTCTCTTATTTCATTCTCTCTTTGTTTTTTTTTGTCAGATATTTCCTTTCTTTCTTCTTCTTTTTCATATCTTATGAGTGTTGACAATTTTGTTTTCTCATTTTTCGTTAATTGTCGATTTAAATTCTGAAATTCTTCTACTGTTCTTATCGGTGCTATTTTATTTACAATTCTATCTTTATATTTATCATAATAATATTTCTCTCTGAGAAGTAATTCTCTCTTATTGTTACAAGGATAGTCTTCTATTAATTTTATACATATTCCTTCCATATCCAAAATAAAATATGATCCACAATGTGCCATTTTTTTTCCTTTCCCAAGTTGGTTTTCATAAGACTGATAAGAAGATTGATGTTCTATTAGGCGCTCTTCCAAGGGTAGACACGTTGATCCGACATAAAATAAATGAAATTCAGGAGTATATATTTTGTAAATTTTTCCATTCTTGTAATCCATTATACTTACTAATATCTATATTTCTTTAAGTCACTTTAATCTCACTTTAAATTAAGACCAAAAAAGAGAAACTAAAAAATTGTCAACTTTTTAGTGTCAGGTTTTTATAAACTAATTTTTTTTTAGTTTTTTAGTTTAGTGCGAAACTCACGTAAATTTAGTACCTCTCATATCACACACATAAAGCGACATTGTGTAAGTTATGTGGCAAAGAATCGCGAAATTCTGTTTCGTATTTCATTTGTTTGCATGCATCAATGTTTATCATCTCAAGGTAAAATTTCATTATATCACAATATCCCGCGCCAAGTTTTCTTTTTGAGTTGCATCAACATTTCTTTCATCTCCTCTCTATACTTCCTGTTCTTTTCTAATAGTTCTTTCCTTTTTTTATCAAGTGAACTCTACTGAACTGATTCAAGGAAAAAATTATTTATTTGTATCAACTAAATTTAAATTCCCAATGCCGATATGTACGAAAGAGTGCAACAATGTTCGTAACTTCAAAAATGTCATATTTGTAAAATTAGAATTGCCATCTGGATGAGAAGAGATCGTCAATTTAAAATATCTTGATGCTGGTGGTAATCGAATTAATCTAAAATCACTTTGAGCACTATAATCATTTATAATCTGATAATCAATATTAACTTCATCACTTGAATATTGAACCATTAATCGAAATGTTCCATCACACTGAAAAAACACATCGATTTCATGATAATTATCAACATCATCATATTTCCCAAAAAAGACATCTCCTTGGTTTAAAAGTGGTGCATCAGTAGAATTATTAATCGAAATTGACATAATCTTTGATATTTATACTTTATTCTTCTTTCTTTAAGTCACTTTAAACATTTAAATATCACTTAAAGACCTATGATTTTCATGACTTTTTTCTTTATATCCCTTATTATCTCTTTAAGTCATATTAACGGCAATTTGGCACTTTTTTTCGGCGTAACTAGCTCTGTAGAATCCTTGAAGCGGGTCCAAAATTTTCCTTTTTGTGAGTGTGTAATTTTATGCTTCAGGTCTGCCTTTCTGCCGTTTTTGCCTCCTATCATTCTTTTTTTTTGCCTTTCCATTTTTCTCATTTTGCCGTCATTTTTTCTCTTTCTCTCCTTATCTCTTTTCCATTTTTCTCATTTGCCGTAAAAAATTAATTAAAAAATAAATAAATATAACTTAAAGTTATTCTTTAAGTGGTACTCTTTAAGTGATATTCTTTAAGTGGTATTAAATAAATAAAAATATATAGAAAAATAAATTTATGACATATAGATTTGCATCATTTAACTGCCCCATTAGAGGCGCCAGAGCGATAGCGAGGTGTGCCATATGTCATGCAGTATGTATTTATCACGGGGGGGGCATGGCCCGAAATGAGCGCTATCGACTTGCCGCCATTTTATTTATAAATGAATTTTTAATTAATTCATTAATGGTTTCGCAATTGAGAAAATGTACATTTCTTGGTCCTGTGCTCTGATCGCTCAAATTCTCCACTCCCTCCACTGCTAATCCTTTATATATTATTAAAATACATCGAATAATGCCCGGTTCGCGCTGTGAGCACGCATACAGCTCATGCAGTGAGTGTTTGTCACCAAATCAATTGAGAAATTGGTGCACATATCATAATATCACCTACTTTTTGCAAGAATCTCAGCAAATAAACGCTAAAATTCATATATACATATTGAAATTGCAGTGTTCCATAAGTTTGGTGAGGTGAGCATGTCTGGGAGCCGACCTGGGTTGGTGCCCAAACGTGAACGCACGCACCCTTCCACCCTCCCACCACTCGGGGAAGTTGATACCACGCTTCCCTCCAACGTCGTATGCATTCTACAACGTGTTTCTGATGAGGTCCAACCAAAAGTTTGAAGAAATACGCTGCGTACGGGATGCAAGGACCAATATAAAGGAGCAACTGAGAATATTATACTCAATTAACATTAATTATGAAGACTTTAAACCCGCAAAAACGTGCTTCCGCATGCACGCAGACGTAAAAAAACTGCACAAAACAACTAAACACTGCATAGACACTTCCGTCAAACAGTTTGTTTGAAGAAAAAACGAGAAATAACGAAGCTGAAAATCCTATTTGACTAATAAATAAAGAATAATTAAATTTCTGCTCGAATACACCAGACTATGTTGAAAGCCCCCTCAATTATGAAATTTTGGGCCATGAAAGGTCCCTTGGATGAAACATACAACGGGCATCGATTTGCGCTCGTCGTTGTGGACGAGGCAACCCGCGTTGTGTGCGCACGCTCGATCGCGAACAAG
>JAFDXH010000273.1 GCA_018268075.1 Bacteroidota bacterium
ATAACATGGTACACAATTATAGGGCTGGCATTTGTAATGGTAGGCTTGGCTATCGCACGAAGGAAAAAGACTACAATTGCAGATAATTGATTTTAAATGGTTGTTTCTTAGATAAATCAAAGTGTTGTGCGTCACTTTAAACAGACCTTATAACAAATGACGAATGGACATAATTCAATATTTCAAATCACAGCAACTGCTCACAGGCGATACTGCCGAAAGGTTGTCAAAATTTGTCCGCAGAAAAACTTATGATAAGAAAGATTTGATTTTGCCCGTTGACAACAGTTCCAAAAACATCTATTTCATTGAGCAAGGAATAGCAAGAGTTTTCTATGCCCAAAAGAACAAAGACGTAACACTATATTTTTTACAGGAAAACAAAATTGGGGTACCTGTGGATAGTATTTTTTTTAACCGAGTTTGCAAGTTTGGAATAGAAGCACTGACAGAAACTATTGTAGCAATAATGGCTTACGAACGTTGGGAAAATTGGGCAAAGCACAACGCTGTAATGCAACAGTTTTCCCAGCGTTTAATGATTGAATATATCAAAAATGCTACCGACAGAATTTATAACATCAAATTCCAATCACCTAAAGAGCGTTATGATACTTTGATTGCAGAATTTCCAGAAATTTTCCCACAAGTTTCTTTAGGGCATATTGCTTCCTATTTAGGCATTACACAAGAAACATTGAGCAGGCTTCGGGCAAAAAAATAACCACTATCATTTTTTGATTTCAATCAAAAATTACCTTTTTATCATTCAGGAAATTTGCAAAATAAAATTTGCAAAAGATGATAAAAATTACCGCCATAGAAACAGGCAAAGCTATATGTAAAACAAAACAACAAACAGCCCAAAGCAATCAGCGTTCGGGCATTGGCAGAAAGATTGATATTTTCCGCGACCCAAATTTCGTAAACCCTTTGCCCATTCTTGTTTATCTGATTGAACACCCCGAAGGGATGTTTTTAGTAGATACAGGTGATACCTGGAGGAATTCTGTTCACGGTTATTTACCTAGATGGAATCCATTTTTTACAAAAATGGTATCTATAAGAGTTGCCCCCGTAGAAGAAATTGGCTTCCAACTAAATAAAATAGGCATTGATTCCGCAAAAGATATTGAAGCCGTTATTCTCACTCACTTCCATCACGACCACACTGGCGGCTTGGATCATTTTCCAAGAACAAAGATTATTGGCAGTAGAGAAAATTATACTGAATATTTAAGTTTAAAAGGTAAGATTGGAGGCTATCTACCACAAAGAAGACCAATATGGTTTAAGCCAGAATTGATTGAGTTCAAAACAAATCCTATTGGCAGTTTTTCAGCCTCACATCCTATTACAAAGGACGGACGGATATTTTTAGTGCCAACACCAGGTCATTGCAATGGACATTTATCGGTAGTTGTTCGTGGCGATGACTATACCTACTTCTTAGCAGGAGACGCAGCCTACAATGAAGAAAATATACGAAATGAAAAAACAGACGGCGTAACTTTTAAACCTGATGTAGCCTTAAAAACTTTGCAGAATATAAAAGCATTTGCTACTAATGAGCCAACAATTGTTTTGCCTTGCCACGACCCTAATAGTATGGCTCGTTTAGCAAACAAGCAGACTTTTGCATAATAAAGCGAACGCACAACAAACATCTTTGCAAAAGCACGGCTGACTGAAGTAGTTGAGCATTTGCGCTGCTATTAATTTTTGTGCATATATTCGGTTGAGGGTTTTTGATGCCACCATAAAAGCCAAGTTTTGTATGCGGGTTAATTAGGGAATTATTAAACAACCGATCTTAACAATCATTAAGTACAACATTTGATTTCAGGTAAAAAATATTTTTTATGGGGTGTGATATTTTGCCCCCTTGTGCGAATAATTAAGAAAATAGAAAGTTGAACGACTAATTATTTAATCGAATGGAAAACATAAAAAACAAAGTCTTTGCTATTGCAATAATTTCGACACCGGCTTTGGCAATAGGTTGGGGACTAAGAATCAATAGATACAAGTACTTTGCTAATTCTGACCAAAGTGTAATAGAATCAAACAAAAAAGAATTACAAATTACCTACTCCAAAGGCACACTGAAAGATTACAAGAATGGATAAAATTGATAAATCCGACAACTTTCTCTCTGTTATTGAGTTTCATAAAGGGATCATTTACAAAATAGCAAACTCCTATTGCAAAAATGTTGAGGACCGTAAAGATCTCGTTCAGGAAATTGTTGTTCAATTATGGAAATCCTTTGATGCTTATGACGACAATTTTAAGCATTCAACCTGGATGTATCGCATTGCATTAAACGTTGCTATATCATTTTACCGAAAGGAGAATAGCAGAAGGAAAATATCAAATCCTTTAACGGATGGAATTTTTAATTTCCCTGACAAAGGCGGCTTAGATGATAAGGAAACTGATTTGGGTATTTTACAACGAATGATTTCACAACTTAAGGATTTGGATAAAGCATTGATGCTACTTTATTTAGAAGAAAAAAATCACAAAGAAATTGCTGAAATTATTGGTATTACACAAACAAATGTGGCAACAAAAATCAACAGAATAAAATCTTCATTAAAAAGAAAATTTTCACAAGAAACAATTTAAATTATGGAAGAGCCAAATTTTGTTCTTTTATGGAAAGAACATTACGAAAAAATTGATCAATCGCTGGCTATTAATAAGCGGCTCTTAAAAGAAGTTATTAATGATAAAGCCAGAACTTCCTTGAAATCATTGATAAGATTAAAAATAGTAGGTATTATTTCTTTTGTACTTTATTTACTTCTTTTAAGTTATGTATTGGTGAATGCTTTGTCCAACTATTCACCTGCCTTGAATTATTTCATTGTTTCAATTTCAGCAATCACTTTGGTAAACATAAAGGGTTTAATAGACTACATCAAACATCTTATATGGACTAACAATATCAATTACAATGGTAGCATAATGGAAATTCAGCAACAATTATCACGGTTGCAATTATCTATAATTAGCCATGCTAAAACGATGTGTTTACAGATCCCATTTTACACTACATTCTATTTGAGTAATAAATGGTTTCCACAAGAAGTCGGATTCGGATACATCGTTTTGCAAATATTAGTAACAGGCTCTTTCACCTATTTCAGTTATTGGTTGTACAAAAAACATAAACCAGAAAACTTAGACAAAAAATGGTTTAGGAATTTGATTGCGGGTTCGGGCGGGAAATCAGTAATGAAAGCAATGGAGTTCTATAAAGAAATGGAAGATTTTAATAGAGAAGATAATAACCTGAATAGGTAATCTTCGTTGCTATATGATACTTTTAAGCTAAAAATTTGCACCTTGGGAGATGCCTGAAACTGCAGGCTATTTCCTCTTGCATAGGTAATATTATTGATAATCGTTATTTAGTAAAACCGATTATGCCTTTGTAAAATCCAATTATCTCCGCACTAAACGGCTGTGTTATCGGCATTATACCATGTAGGTTTGGATTAATTTGTAATTCAGTTTAGTATTAGCTAATTTTTTTAAAAATATGACAAATGGAAAACGATCAAGGATAACATCACGTAACTTGTAAAAAAAATCTACACACAATGTTTAAAAATTTTATGCTTTTAACGGGCTGCCTATTTTTGGGGTTAGGCCTTTTTGCTCAAAAAACCAAAATAACCGGTACAGCCAAATATAAGGAGCCGGTGAAAAAGGTATTTCTCAATTATCGGGAAAATGATAAAACAATTACTGATAGTGCTGAATTGAAGAATGGAACTTTTTCATTTTCAGGAAATCTTACTCAACCTACCCTTGCCACTATTATGGTAAGGTTTGACCCTAAAGACAGCGCTATCCGCAAACCAGAGTACAGACAGTTTTATTTCGAACCCGGAAATATTCACATCACAATAAAGGATTCAATCAAGAATGCAGTGGTGAAGGGTTCAAAATCTGAAATAGAATTTGAAAAATTACAAAAGAAAATGGAACCGTTTACTGTAAAAATGAATGATCTGAATACGCAGTACATGGACTTTAGAAAAAACAAGGATGAAGCAGGGATGCAGAAAATAGCGAGTGAATTTGATGTTTTGGATAGCACCATTAACGAGGATGTATATCATAAATATTTTGTAGAAAATTCCAAATCTCCAGTAGCTCTTTATGCTTTAGAGCGCTTTGCCGGATATGCAATTGATCCTGCCAAAGTAGAACCACTATACAATAAATTGTCACCGGTGGTAAAAAATACTCCATCCGGAAAGGCATATAAAAAAAGAATAGAAACAGCAAAGAAAACGGCTGTTGGCGCGTATGCTATTAATTTTACCCAGAATGATACATTGGAAAAGCCTGTATCATTATCCAACTTTAAGGGAAAGTATGTATTGCTTGATTTTTGGGCAAGCTGGTGTGGGCCATGCCGGGCCGAAAACCCTAATGTTGTAAAGGCTTTTAATCAATACAAAGATAAAAACTTCACCGTGCTTGGGGTTTCTCTTGATCAGCCAGGGAAAAAGCAGGCATGGTTAGACGCTATTCACAAAGACAACCTTACATGGACACATGTTAGCGACCTTAAATTTTGGGACAATGCAGTTGCAAAAGAATATGGAATACAGGCTATTCCTCAAAACTTTTTAATAGACCCTTCAGGAAAGATTATAGCAAAAAATGTACGTGGCGAAGAGTTGGATAAAAAACTTGCTGAGGTGATTAAATAATCGCTTCAATTCTTTAATAAAAAAAAGTGGCTGCCGAAAATTATACGGCAGCCACTTTTTTTATATCCTTTTTTCGGGTTCTTAACTAAACAGCCCGCCTTTCTTAAAAGTGCGGGTGCCTTCACCAATTTTGAAACCGTTATTGTAAATCTCTATTTTATAATTTCCAGTTTGAAAATCACTGTTTTGTGACCATTCTACTTGCACAGGTTCTTTTTGTCCTTGTACATAATTGATTGATATCTTTTTTGTATAAGGCCTTTCTACACCGTCTCTTGTAGTAAACTTACCAGAGCCAAGTGCATCTACAGTTACAGGTTTGCCATCTGGTGCGGTAATGCATACATAAATATCTTTTGGCCCAGTGGGTGTAATTCTGTTTTCATCAATCTGAAAAGTTATGCGCAACTTGTCCACCCGCTTAGCAGTTGTAGTTACTTTCTCCCTTCCACCACTTTTTTCTTTAAGCCCTATTATAGCAAAATCAGATGCATGTAATGTAGAGCCTACATCTATTACATCCTCTTTTTGTTTGATCACGCCATTAGCCGAGTCATAATTCTTTTGGGCATTATCTCTTTGCTGTGTAACCACTCTTTTATCTTCTGTAAGTTGGGTATTTTCTGCTTTTAAAGATTCTATTTCTGCAGTATAAGTATCAATGTTTCCTTTTAACTGAGCTATTAGGCGCCGCGCTTCAGAAAGTTGAGAGGCGGTTGCATTTTTATCATTTAAAATTGCTTGCGCTTTTGATTTTAATGCCTGTATGTCTTTATCTTTTGTTTGAATAAGGCTGTCGGCACGGGCGTTTGAAGTTTTTAGATTATCCAGCCTTAGTGCTGCATCATCCAATTCGTGCTGAAGTTCATTTTTAGCAGAGTCGCTGGTTGCAACCTGGCTTGTTAGGGTATCTTCTTTTTGCTTTATCTGGTTGCGATCGTAAATAATGTAGCCCCAGGTACCTAAGAGTGCAGCTACAAGTACGCCTGTGAGCACATTGCGCCCCGCGCTGCTTTTTGTTTCAGTTTTTTCAACCTCTGCATTTTTTTCAGGGAAATTTTCGTAATTCATTATTGTAAGTTTTAGATAGAAATATTAAATGTATGAATTTTTCCAAAATCATGCCAAATAGATTAAGGTTTATTATAAAGTATGTACATAGGTTGCATTTCAAATTACCGCATTGCTCCACTACTTGTGAGCGGTGTGGAGCAGCGTTCACGGCGTACCGCCCTATTTGGTGTATCCACTGGCTGGCAATAATTTGAAATGCGCCCTATACATCTACTTCAGTTAGGGTTTATCTTTTATCTTTGAAAAATGAGCGCAGTATCTATAATTAATTCCTGGAAGAAGAAAGAGTTTAAGCCATTTTATTGGCTTGAGGGCGAAGAAGAATTTTTTATTGATGAAATAATGGATTATGCAGAAAAGAACATTTTACCTGAAACAGAAGCCTCATTTAACCTTACAGTTTTTTACGGAAAAGATGCCGAGTGGCCGGATATAATTAATGCATGCCGCCGCTATCCAATGTTTGCAGAGCGGCAGGTTGTTTTATTAAAGGAAGCTCAACAATTAAAGCTAATAGATAAGCTAGAGCCTTATTTTGAAAACCCACTGGCATCTACAATTTTTATAGTTTCGTATAAGGGCAAAACTATTGATGGAAGAAGCAAACTAGCCAAGGTGCTAAAAAAGAACGGGGAAGTATTTTTGTCAAAAAAGGTTTACGAAAATCAGTTGCAGGCATGGACTAACGGATACCTGCAATCGAAAGGAATGCGTATCTCTTCTAAAGCCCTTGCCTTGCTTGTAGATCATATTGGCAATGATCTTGGACGTATAGCCAATGAGGTGAATAAATTATCATTGAATATCAAGGATTCTGAAATTACTGAAAATGAAATAGAAAAATATATTGGTATTAGTAAGGACTATAATATTTTTGAGTTCCAAAGCGCTTTCGGTTATAAAGATGCGGCTAAGGCCATAAAAATAATTCAATACTTTGATGCCAATCCGAAAGCTGTTCCGCAGGTGCAGGTTTTGCCCACTCTTTATGCCTACTTTACTAAAATAATGTCCATATACCAAATGAGAGATAGGAGTAATAACGCTATAAGGCCTTTGTTTTATAATAACCCTGTTCTCGTGGAGCAGGCAATGGCTACTTTATCTAATTATACTTTTGCACAACTTGAAGAGGCAGTATTACTATTGCATTATTATAATTTAAAAAGTATAGGGATAGATAATTATGGTGCCTCATTTTATTCATTGCTAAAAGAATTATGTTACAAGGTGATACAAAATGAGGATTGAGAAAAGGATGGAATAGATTTTTTGATCTTTAGAAAAAATGAATTCAAATGAACATGCAAAAAGATATAACCATTGTGGGCGCAGGTTTGGTAGGGTCATTGCTTTCAATTTTTTTGTCTAAGCGGGCGCATAAGGTTACAATTTATGAACGCCGTGCTGATATGAGAATAAATAATGCTGCAGCAGGAAGGTCTATCAATCTTGCCTTGAGCGATAGAGGTATCCGGGCACTTGAGAAAGCCGGATTGATGGGGGAAGTCGAAAAGATTTGTATTCCCATGCATGGCCGTTATGTACATCTTGCCGATGGTAGTAGCAATTTTCAACCTTATGGAAAAGAGGGGCAGTACATTAATTCTATTTCACGAGCCGACTTGAACATACTTTTATTAAATGCATGTGAACAAAATGAAGTAGCACTTAATTTTTCTCTCAAATGCGATCAGATAGATTTTGATAAAAATGAAATTTCCTTTGTGGATGGATATTCTGAAAATATCCGGATAGAAAAACCAGATATTATTTTTGGTGCCGATGGCTCTTATTCTGCTTCTCGATTGCAGCATCAGGTTCATTCTTCTATGTTTGATTATCATCAGTTTTATATTGATTATGGCTACAAAGAATTAAGTATTCCGCCGGGAAAGAATGGAGAATTTTTATTAGAAAAAAATGCACTTCATATCTGGCCAAGGGGTAATTATATGTTAATTGCTTTGCCTAATATGAATGGCAGCTTTACAGCTACATTATTTTTTCCATTTCATGGTGAACCCTCTTTTGAATCATTAAAAACACCAGATCAGGTTAATGAATTTTTTAAAACCACTTTTAAAGATGTATTCCCTCAGATGACTACATTAGAAGAAGATTATTTTACCAATCCGGCTTCGCCCCTGGTTACTGTTAAATGTTATCCCTGGGTCAGGGATAATCACTTTTCATTGATAGGCGATGCTGCACATGCTATGGTACCTTTTTTTGGCCAAGGTATGAATTGTGGTTTTGAGGATTGTTTTGTATTAGATAGCCTGATAGAAAAATATGGAGATGATTGGCACACGATTTTAGAAAAATTTCAGGATTCCAGAAAGCCCAATGCAGATGCTATTGCAGACATGGCCTTAAATAATTTTGTGGAGATGAGGAATAAAGTAGCCGATGAAGGATTTATTCTTCAGAAAAAAATTGAATCCTGGTTTGCAGGGATGTACCCCACAAAGTGGATTCCTGCTTATTCGATGGTAACCTTTAATCCGGATATATCGTACAGTGAAGCATTAAGGCGCGGACAGATTCAGGATAGAATAATGGAAGAAGTGCTGGAGTTAGAAAATATAAAAGACGATTGGAAAAACAGCAGAGTAGAAAATGCTATTATCTCAGGCTACCAAAAATATTTTAATGAAAAAATTTAGGTTGCTTTGCTATAATTGATTTAGGAGTAATAGGTAAATAAAATGGATAAATTAAAATATGGATAGACAATTTTTAGTGAGCCGGATAAAAGAGAAAAAGAATTTTTTATGTGTAGGGCTGGACACCGATGCTGATAAAATTCCTGACGATTTAAAGGCAAAAAAGTATTCTCTTTTTGAATTTAACCGGCGTATTATTGATGAAACGATTGACTATTGTGTTGCCTACAAGATCAATACTGCGTTTTACGAAGCACAAGGAAGTAAGGGCTGGGAGCAAATGCAGAAAACGGTAGAGTATATTCCTTCATCTCATTTTAAAATTGCGGATGCAAAAAGAGGAGATATCGGAAATACATCTCACCAATATGCAAAAGCATTTTTTGTAAATATGCCCTTTGATGCTATTACTGTTTCACCTTACATGGGTAATGATAGCGTAACACCTTTTTTAAGTTATAAAGATAAATGGACCATAGTTCTGGCGCTTACAAGTAACGTAGGCTCCAAAGATTTTGAGCAACAAAAAATAGGAAACAATTTACTGTATGAATCTGTGATTAAAACAGTAGCCAGTTGGGGTACTGCTGATAATTTAATGTTTGTAGTAGGTGCAACAAAGGCGTTGGACTTGAAAAGAATCAGAGAAATTATTCCCAATCATTTTATTTTGATACCAGGTGTTGGCGCACAAGGTGGAAGTATGGAGGATGTTGTAAAATACGGATTAACAGGTGATGGCGGCTTGCTGGTAAACGTTTCCAGAGAAATTATCTATGCCGGAAACGGAAAAAATTTTGCAAAAGAGGCTGGAAAAATTGCAAAGAGATACGATACAAATATGAAAAGCTATCTTTGAAAATATAATACATATACATGGCACAGGATTTATTTCAATCTCCGGATTATTTTAATATAGACGAACTACTTACCGATGAGCAAAAACTCATTCGCGAGAGCGTAAGGAACTATGTGAAAAAGGATATTTCACCTATCATTGAGGAGTATGCGCAGCAGGCAAAATTTCCCGAACAAATTGTAAAGCAATTGGGGGATCTTGGATGTTTTGGCCCTACAGTGCCTCAGCAATACGGTGGAGGAGGCCTTGATTATGTATCGTATGGACTAATGATGCAGGAACTGGAGCGTGGTGATAGTGGTGTAAGAAGTACAGCAAGTGTGCAAGGCTCTCTGGTCATGTTTCCCATCTTTGCTTATGGCAATGAGGAGCAGAAAAATAAATATTTACCCAAGCTCGCCAGTGGCGAGTGGTTGGGATGCTTTGGTCTTACAGAACCTAATTATGGAAGCGACCCTTCTTCAATGATTACGAATTTTAAAGATGCTGGCGATCATGTAATCTTAAATGGAAGTAAGATGTGGATCAGCAATGCGCCTTATTCTAAAGTGGCTGTGGTGTGGGCAAAGAACGAAAATGGAGAAATTCAAGGCCTTATCTTAGAAAGAGGAATGGAGGGATTTACCACTCCAGAAACTCATGGAAAGTGGAGCCTCAGGGCAAGTGCTACAGGAGAACTTGTATTTGATAACGTAAAGGTTCCAAAAGAAAATATATTGCCCGGCGTAAAAGGTTTAAAGGGGCCTTTAAGTTGTCTTACTAAAGCTCGGTTTGGAATTGCGTGGGGTGCAGTAGGCGCAGCAATGGATTGTTACGATACGGCTCTCCGTTACTCTAAGGAAAGAATTCAATTTGACAGGCCAATAGGCGGATTTCAATTGCAACAAAAGAAACTTGCTGAAATGATTACCGAAATTACCAAAGCACAATTACTCAACTGGCGGGTAGGCGTATTGATGGATAAAGGAAAAGCCACACCCCAGCAGGTAAGTATGGCTAAGAGAAATGGTTGTGAAATTGCTACAAATATTGCGCGTGATGCAAGACAAATATTAGGCGGCATGGGCATTACAGGAGAATTTTCTGTAATGAGGCACATGATGAACTTGGAAAGTGTAATAACCTATGAAGGCACTCATGATGTTCACCTGTTGATTACCGGAATGGATGTTACCGGTATCAATGCATTTAAATAATACTTCAATGTCTTCAAAAATGAATAAATCTATTTTCCTGATTGGTTTCATGGGAACCGGGAAATCTTATTGGTCCAAAATATGGGCTGAAAAATATGGACTGGCACACTATGATCTCGACAGTATTATTGAGAATGCATTTGCCATGACTATTGAGGAAATTTTTGAGAAGGAAGGAGAGGATAAATTCAGGCAAATCGAAACATTAAATTTAAAAAAGTTTGAAAATAAAAAGGGGTTTTTTCTCGCTTGCGGCGGAGGTACGCCCTGCTATTTTGATAATTTGGATTGGATGAAAAAATCAGGAACGGTAATTTATTTAAAAGCAACTCCGGAATATTTACTCAACCGAGTAATGGATGAAAAGGAAAAAAGGCCTCTTTTAAAAAAAGTAAACACAGCAGAACTTTTATATTTTATTGAAAAAAAATTAGGTGAGCGTGAAAGGTTTTATGATGAGGCGCATTATATTTTGGATGCACAACAATTGACAGAAAAATCATTACACTTTATTTTTGAAGAAAACGGTTCTGCATTGATTAAAGCATCATAGATTATGAATAGAAAATTTTTAATTTCAGGAATATTGTTAAGCGCACTTTCTGTGGCATTAGGCGCGTTTGCAGCCCATGGGCTCAAGCAGGTTGTTTCAGATTATGCTGTTCAGATTTTTGAAACAGGAGTCCGGTACCAATTTTATCATGCTTTTGCTTTGATACTTACCGGAATACTATACAGTGAAGCCAAGCATAAAATGGCCAAATGGAGTGGATACTTGTTCATTGCAGGTATTATTTTATTTAGTGGCTCTTTATATGCACTTACTTTTATAAAAGCAGCAGTGCTGCCAGGCTATAATTGGGTGGGCGCCATTACACCTTTGGGCGGGCTATGTTTTATCTTAGGATGGTTGGTTTTAGCCTTTAGCCTGCGTAGGGCAAAAGGCCAAAACCTTTAGATGGAACAATCCCTTTAAAAAATATCCATTTCTCTATCTTTGCGCACAATGGCATCGAAAAAAAATAATCCCAAAAAGAAGAAGGCACCCGCTTCTTCTTCCCTTAAGGCAGATAAAACTGAAAAATTAGAAGTAAAGAAAATTCTTCGTGATGAGCGCTCGCATAAAATTGCCGGCGTTATTTGTATTTTAATTGCATTCTTTCTTTTCATTGCGTTTACTTCCTATTTATTTACCTGGCAGCAGGATCAATCCAAAGTATTGCAAGGGGCAAATATATTGCTGCCGGGCCATAATCAGTCTATTGCAAATGCTATGGGCGCTGCCGGCGCGTATTTTTCAGATATTTTCTTTCGTAGTGGTTTTGGCATTGCTTCTTATTTATTTTGCCTATTCTTGTTTGTACTTGGCGTAAATTTATTTGCACCCAAAAAGATTTTTTCTCTCAGCCGCAATATTCGCTATGTCATTACAGGATTGATTGTGATAAGTGTATGTGCATCATTTTTAATGCATAGTCAGGCGCCACATTCTGGCGAATCAGCACCCGAGTTTTTTTGGGGTGGAAAGGTAGGGGATATGATAAATGAATGGCTGCAACAAATAATCGGCTACACCGGCACTGCTGCATTGTTATTAGTTTTATTCCTGAGTTATGTAATATGGAGGTTTAATCCTTCATTTAATTTTAAGAAAAAGGTTAAAGAGGATGACGATAGTTATTTATCAATGCAAAATGAAGATGAAGTAGAGGATGAAGTAGAGGATGAAGATGAGTTGCCGGCACTTGTTCCTGTCACCGAAGGCAATATTCAGGCGATAGAAAAAAACCAAACACCATTTGAATTGATAGACAGGAATGAAGAAACAGACACTGGATCTGAAAAAATAAAACCGGTATCCAAAAATATTGTTTCGAATAAAAATTCCTTGTCGCTCGAAGTGAAGAATGCTGAAAATATTGAAGAAGAAATTACACCTGTAGCACCCTTAACGGCAAAGCAAAAAATGGAGCAGGATCCTTATGACCCCATACTGGATCTCAGAAATTACAAATACCCGCAGGTAGATCTTTTGGAAACACACGGAAGCGAGAAAATAGTACAGGATACCAGCGAATTGGAAAATAATAAAAACCAAATCCAAACTACACTGTTGAATTATGATATTGCAATTGATAAAATATCTGCTACAGTAGGCCCTACGGTCACCTTATATGAAATTATTCCATCTAAAGGTGTTCGTATATCAAGAATAAGAAACTTGGAAGATGATATTGCACTAAGCCTTTCGGCATTAGGTATCAGAATTATTGCTCCCATACCCGGCAAAGGCACTATTGGTATAGAAGTGCCCAACCTAAAAAAATCTGTAGTAAGCATGAAGACTTTGCTGGCCTCAGAAAAATTCACCAATAATAATTTTTTGCTTCCTATTGCCATTGGCAAAAAAATTGACAATGAAAATTTTATTGTGGATCTGGCTACTATGCCACATTTGCTTATGGCCGGGGCCACAGGGCAAGGTAAATCAGTTGGGCTTAATGCTATTCTGGTTTCTTTACTTTACAAAAAGCATCCATCACAATTAAAGTTAGTTTTAATAGATCCTAAAAAAGTAGAGTTAAGCATTTATAAAAGTATTGAAAAGCATTTTCTGGCAAAATTGCCCGGCGAGGAAGAAGCTATTATCACTGATACTAAAAAGGTAATCCATACACTGAATGCCTTATGCACCTTGATGGATATTCGCTACGATCTGTTAAAGGAAGCAGGCACAAGAAATATAAAGGAATACAACCAAAAATTTGCTGCAAGAAAATTAAACCCGGAAAAGGGGCATGAATTTCTGCCATTTATTGTACTGGTAATTGATGAATTTGCTGATCTGATAATGACTGCAGGCAAGGAAGTAGAAATGCCTATTGCGCGCTTGGCACAGCTTGCCCGTGCTGTTGGTATTCATTTAATAATCGCTACTCAAAGGCCGTCGGTAAATATCATTACTGGTACTATCAAGGCTAATTTCCCGGTGCGTGTAGCTTTTAAAGTAAGTAGCAAAATTGATAGCCGTACCATTCTTGACACTGGAGGCGCGGAGCAGCTAATAGGTAAAGGGGATATGCTTATCAGTTATAATGGGGAAATTACCCGTTTGCAATGTGCATTTGTAGATACGCCCGAGGTAGATAAAGTAACAGATTTTATTGGTGAGCAACAAGGCTATGCTGAGGCATTCAAATTACCGGAATATGTAGATGAAAAAGAGTTTGAAAATAAATCTTTTGATGCATCCGAAAGGGATCCACTTTTTGAAGAGGCTGCTCGAATCATAGTAAGTACCCAAAGTGGAAGTACTTCTTTATTACAGAGAAGAATGAAATTGGGATACAATCGTGCAGGCAGACTGATGGATCAGTTAGAGGCGGCAGGCATTGTAGGCCCTAATCAGGGAAGCAAAGTGAGAGATGTACTGGTAAAAACTGAAGCCGACCTGCAGCTTTATATTTAGAAGCCGCACCGTCTCAAAATATTTTGCCAAATGGTTCGTTTAACAAAGCGCTTTATCGCATAAGTGAAAGAATAAAACTTCCTGGGCGTTTTACAATATTATGATTTGCTAATAGGTATTTAAAGGGGAGTTAATTTATATTTGATACCAATTATATTTCTTTATGAATATTAAAAAGTTACTTTTTTATTACCTGATCATTTCACTACTTACAATTTTAGTATTATTTCCAGATCTGGTTTTCTTTGTAAAAAATGATGTTGTGAATTATGCAATAAGTGGGTTCCTGATTGTTCAAGTATTATTATTTATTCCGGTATTTTTCTTCAGCCGATTCCTAAAAGTTTACTATTGGATCTTGGCTATTTTAGTTTCATTTACTCCCATAATGTTGATTTCTGTTTTTTATATGAACATACAGGTAAATGCAGAAATGATGGGGCTTGTAATGGATACTAATATAGAGGAAGTGAAAGAATTGCTGGGGTGGAAAATTGTATTGGTTATTCTGGCAATGATCTTTTGTGCATGGCTTTTTTTAAAATTGGCATCCAGGCTTCCCTCTAAAATAGGCTGGAAGCATGGCCTGATCATTTCTTTAATCGGCGTTTTTTCTTTTGGCCTACTACCATTCATCCGCACTCGTAAATTGAAATATTATTATACCGTTATCCGAAATACGTATCGTACTTATTATCCATTTAGGCTGGGCACTACTTTCGATTTGATAGAGAGCCAATTAGGAAACATGAAAAAATACAAAGAGGTAACAAAAAATTTTACTTTTAATGCAGTGAAAACAGATTCTGCAGACACTGGCAGGCACATTTATATTTTAGTAGTAGGGGAGGCTTCACGCTACGATCATTGGGCTATTAATGGCTATCCACGCCCTACATCTCCTGAAGTGGAGAAGTTAAATAATTTTTTTACATTTCATGATGTGTCCTCCGGGGGCACTATGACTATATTAAGTGTTCCTCAATTAATTACCCGTGCTGACCCTTCTGATTATGACAGGCACACTAAGGAGAAAAGTATATTGGCTGCATTTAAAGAAGCCGGGTTCTATACTGCATGGATATCTAACCAATCGCACTATGGCCTTACAGGAAATATTGGTATGCATTTTAATGATGGCGATACAGCTATGTACAGTGGCCACGGCGAAAACGAAACGAACTTTACAGGTAACTATGATGAGACAATTCTGCCAATGGTGCAGAGCGTGATAGATAATCATCCTACAAAAGATATTTTTTTAATTGTGCATCTGATAGGGAGCCATTGGAGGTATGTATTAAGGTATCCGCCTGCTTTCCAAAAATTTGCCCCTACATCTGATAGGAACCATACATTGATTACCAGACCATCTAAAAATGAGATCATAAATGAGTATGACAACTCCATACTATACACAGATTATATTCTTTCGCGGTTAACTGGAATTTTAAAACAAACTAATGCAGTAAGTTCCTTTCTATTCGTATCAGATCATGGCGAAAATCTTGATGATAATAATGATGGAATGTATTTTCATTCATATCAACCTACATTAGCTACCGCTCATGTACCTCTATTCTTATGGTTTAGTGATTCTTATGCACAAAAGTATCCTGATATTTTAAGTAACTTAAAAGCCAATGAAAATCAAAAGGCATCTTCGGCAGAAGATGTATTCTATACGCTAATTAATGTGGGTAGGCTTTCCATCACTGGTTTTGACAGCAGCCGAAATTTGGCAGGGAAACAATTTGTGCCTTCTGCTCAGAAAGTACTCGGAGATGAAGGAAAGTTGTACAATTTTAAAGATCTTCGTTAGGGTATTCGTGAAATATTATTTTTACCTAAAAGACTCAATACCCAGTTGTAAAGCATTATAGATTTAATCTGTTTTTGTAATGAAATATTGGGGCGCTCAGCGTTAAAGCGTTGAAGTACGCGGTTATTTTCCTCTATTTTCTGATTTTGGATTCCGAAGAATACTTCTACCTGTTTGCTATTGATGTTATTAAAAAAAGATTGAGTTATTTTTTTATCGGAATGTGGAAATGCAAATAGCCTGTATTTTAGGTCAAAATTTTCAACTAATGTATCAAGGCAATCTGTTGTTTCTTTCACCTGCTTATCTAATGTGAGTGAAGGGTAGTAAGGGTGGGTAACACTATGCCCACCAATATAAAACCCTTTTTTAATCAGTAATTGAATTTGTGCTGTTGTTAAAAATGGTTGAATTTCCTGAAGGTAATTTTCAAAAGAGAACCCGATTGCTGTAGCAATTTTATCCAGAATATTTTCATCTACCTGTTGAATATTTTTTAATTTAGAAATGATTGTTTCAGATGCAGGAATATCGCATTCCAAACTGTTAGCAAATATTTTTAAATATTCTAAAGAACTCGAATTTCTTAAAAGTTCACCAATCAATAAACTGATTTTGAACCTGTAAAATAATTTTCTATTATCTATGTAGGCGGTATTAATAAAAAAAATGGCAGGTATTTTCTTTTCTAAAAGAATGGGTGCAACCACCTCATGTATTTCTTTTAACCCATCATCAAAGGTCAATAGGAAACTATTTTTTGGGAAAGGTTTGTGTTCCTTAATGCAGTAAAATAGCTCTTGTATATCAATGGGTGTAAAGTGTTTTAATAAATATTCAAGATCCTTTTTAAATTGTTGTACGTTTTTGTAGGGATATAATTGATCAATATGAGGTACCTTTTCATTGCTTACCAAATGATGGTATGGAAGATATAGTGAAGTGGGCGAAATCGCCTTTAATATTTTTATCGGAAGTAAGGAACTCCCACCTATAATTAGGGATTTAAACAAACTCATTTTTCAATAAATCTTCAATATAGATAATTTTCCTATGTTCAGTTTTAAGGAAGCTCTTTTTGGCTTGTTTTATTTTTAGCAATGATTTTATTTGTTTAAAAATCATATAAGGCAAATGTACTACTGCCGATAGAATTCCCCTTTGCTGAGATTGAGTAGCTACAATCAACAAAAAATTGATGGAAAATAATGCCAGTAAAATGAACCAGGCAATAAGCAATGAGGGCTGAACAAAATAAGAAACGATCATAAGCAATAATGCCATACCAAGCGTGAGAAACATTGGTGGCCTCAGCATATTAAAGCCAAGTAATAGCCTACCTGCGTGCATAGATTTAATGCCCTTAAGAAATAATGAAATACTATCGCTGAAATATTCAAAATAGGTAAAAATCCATCGGGTTCTTTGTTTTTCAAATGAAGCCCCATCCTCCACCTTTTCATCATATACTATTACATCCTTTGCGTATGCTATTTGTGGTAATTTTTTAGATAGCTGTACCTGTAGCTTTTTATCAAAACCCCCTAATTCATTTGTGTACATGATTTCGTTATACACAGCTATATCTATCGCTACGCCCAACCCGAGTATTGCAGAAGTTACGCCCATCTCCATCTTTATCTGTCTTTCTAAAAAATTGTGATATACATGCCCTAAGGTATCTAATTTGCTAAAGTTGCTGTCAAGATTTTTTGAAAGCATATTAGCCTGCACCACCTTGAAGCCTCGTTGAAAATAATTATTTAATAAGCTTAGATAATGCGGGTGTACCAGATTGTCGCTGTCAAATATTATCAGGGCATCATGTTTTCTCACAAACTGAGAAACTGCATACTTAATGGATTTTACCTTTGAATGAAAGGGAGTATCCGGGGCTAAGATTTTGATGTGGTCATTATTATATTTTAATTGGGATATATCGCAATCATCAGCTACCACATAAACCATAAAATTATCATAATCCTGTTTCAAAAAAGAGTCAACAAAAGGGGGGATAAATCTTACATCCTGATGCGCAGTAATAATAGCTGCAAAGTCATAAGTATGATGGTTTATCTTTTTGTATTTGCTTAATAATTTCTTAGGGTCTTTTTCTAAAAACCAATGAAGTACAAAAAGAATTATAGGAATGATAAAATGCATTGCCACAAATACATTCAGGCCATAAAACAAAACCCATCCTATTATCTTTATTGCTTCCATTTTTATTTATAGTACCTCGTTATAAATTTCCAAAGTTTTTGCAGCAGTTTTTGCCCATGTGAACCGCTTGGCATTTTCTACCCCTTTTTCTATAAGCGCCGTTCTCTTTCCTTTATCATTTGCCAAAGCTTGTATAGCCTCCGCCATCTCGTCTGTGTTGTCAGCATCCACCAATATTGCAGCGCCATTTGCTACTTCTACAAGAGAACTGTTATTGGCAGTAATAACAGGCGTACCGCAGGCCATTGCTTCAGCTACCGGCATGCCAAATCCCTCTCTAAAGGAAGGGTATAAAAATATTTCGGCAAGATTGTACAAAACCGGCAAATCATCAAAAGGTAAATAGTCCAGTACGATTATTTGGTTTAATAAAGCCTCATCATTTATTTTTTTCAAAATAGATAATATGAAACCCTCTTCACAACCACTTATTACTAACGGTAAAGCTTGTTGATTATTTTGCAGGTATTTTCTGTACGATATTAATACACCCTTAGTATTTTTTCTTGGCGATGTATTTCCTATATGTAAAATAAACTTTGAAGGCAGGCCATATTTATTTTTTATTGTTTCTAGTAGGTTGCCATCTTTGATTAAAGTAAAGGCTGGGTTAACACCATTATGAATTACAGAAATCTTAGAAGGGGCTATTTTTAGAATTCTTATTATTTCTTTCTTTTCAAAATCTGATACGGTAATTATTTTTCTGGCTTTTTTTGCCACCTTTGGAACAAGCCATTTCCTGTATAAATTGCCAAAATTTTGATAGGCTGAACCACCGAAGGATACATCAGTCATATATATTACATCATGAATAGTGATGATTAAGGGAGTTTTACTAAATATAGGTGCTGTATTAGCGGTGCAATGTAATAAGTCGGCCTTGATTTTTTTTGAAAAGCGAGGAAGTGTAATTTGTTCCCAGATGGGATAGGGGGCAGAGGCAAGCTCCTTAATTTGAATAGGCCCTTCGCTTAAAATATTAATATTGTCTTCATCTTTCTTTGCTGCTACTATAAGCTCATGGATAGACCCTGATTTTTGAAGTGCTTTTAATATTTCAATAGCCACGATTTCCATTCCATGCTTTTTTCTGCGGAATAATCTCTGGCATTCTATTACAATTTTCATTTTTATAAATTGGGGAGGCTTTTTACCCTTTTCATGTTTTCAGGAAAATTATTTCCATAGCTTGCAATTAAATACGTAAGCAGGAGGGAAATTGCCCAATACAAAAGATGTTTTAATGGTATAAAATTCATTTAAAATTTCCTGATACTTCTTTTTATTATAGCCATACTGTACATATAAGGATTGCGGCATAAGCACATGTTGAATAGAGTGAATGATCCTTTCTCTTACATCCTCATTTATTATTGAAAATGGTAAGGATGAAATAACAAAATCTGCCTCGGCCTTCCCTGTAATTTTTTTAAGGTATTGCTCCATGTTTTCTGCTGAATCATTAATGATGTGGATATTAGGGGCAGCAAATTTATTCCGTAGTTTTTTACAAAACACTTCGTCTATCTCGAATACGATAAGGATTGAATGTGGTTCTATTTTTCTTGCAATCCATTCTGTAATACACCCCGATCCTGCACCTAACTCAACTATAACTTTTGCTTCCGAAAAATCTATATTCGTGAGCATCCGTTTAATTAATTTATCAGAGCTGAAAGCAACCGCTCCTGTTACTTTAATCTTTTTTAATAGCTGAAGCCATAAGAATATGTTGCTCAAAATTTAGGTTTAATTGTTTTTATTCAATTTATGTTACACGATAGCATCTGTTTCCTTCTTTATTTGCCAACCTTCAGGTAATTTTTCTGTTATTTCTACATTGTCAAATTCTTTACTTTTTCTGGCACCTGTTTTTTTCGCCCAGGCAGCCATTCGTTGTATTCCTTCTGACAAAGAAATGCCAGATGGTTTGCCGAATATTTTCTCTGCCTTTGAATGGTCGCAATAGGCGTCTATTACTTCATTGCGCGCTCTTAAATGCTTGATGTCAGGGCTTACATTAAAACAGTTACAAACAACGGTAGCCAGTTCATTCACACTATAAGGCTTATCAGCACCTATATTAATTACCTGATTGTAGGCCGATTCTATATTTACCGAGTTTGCTATTGGTATAGCTACATCATCTATATAACTAAATGCACGCGTTTGCTCACCATCGCCAAATACGGTTAAAGGTAGATCCTGCATTATTTGGTTCATAAAAATACCAATTACATTGCGATATTTATCTCCAATATTTTGATTTTCACCATAAACATTATGAGGCCTGAAAATCACATAATTTAATCCAAACATTTCGTGAGCTGCTTTAAGGTCTAGTTCTACAGCATATTTTGCTACACCGTAAGGGTCTTCTGGTGTAGGTGTCATCTTTTCAGTCATAGGAACCTGCCCCGGCCCATAAACAGCTATAGATGAGGTAAATACAAAACATTTGACTTTGTGCTTAACTGACTCATTGATCAGGTTGATACTACCAATTAGATTATTATTATAATTGAAGCGCCTGATAAAATGAGAGAGGCCTTCTGCTGCATAAGCGGCAAGGTGATAAACGTAATCAAATTGATATTGATCAAAAAGTTTTGTTACAAGATTTTCATCTGTTACAGAACCTTCCACAAAATGTGCTTCTGAGGGAATGTGATCGGTAAAGCCACCACTAAGGTCGTCAAGTACAACAACCTCGTGCCCCAAGGATAGGCAATGCTTTACTACATGAGATCCAATAAATCCAGCACCGCCGGTAACAAGAGATTTAGCCATAATAAATAATTTTTATCTTTTTTTTAGATAACGCTTGAACTAGAACTTTTAATATTCCAGGTTATCCCTTTAAGAAATGATTTTAAATGCCCAAACTGCCTTTTAGCAGTATAGGTAGCTATAGCTTTTGGAGCAGTAAATAATGTGAAAAAAGTGTAGAATGCTGCCAATTGTAACTTCGTATTGTTCCTTCGCATATACAGTATTCTGTTTCTCGTATGATAATACACCTTTATTGCACTTTTTCTTCCCATGGTTATTGATTCTTTATGGTAAATCACCGCCTTGCCTTGATAAAAAATTTTATACCCTGCACGCATAATTCTGGCAGACCAATCCCATTCCTCGTAATAAATAAAAAATTTTTCAGGAAACATTCCTACTTTATCAATCACTTCTTTCTTGACCATCATGGCACATCCATGGGCGCCATTGGTTATTCCGGGTACATCAAATTGCCCCTTGTCTTCCGCGTATCCCCCTGTAGCGTTTACTCTTCCTGTAAATACATTCATTTTCTCAAAACCTGCATATTGAATGATGTTGGGGTTTTGAAAAAATTTAATTTTGGGGCAGGTAACGCCAATGCTTGGATCCTGAGCAAATGGTTCTACTAAAAGACCTAACAAATCAGGAGTTACTTCAGTATCATTATTTACTATAAATACCAATTCACCTTTTGCCTGCCTCATGCCCCAATTATTGCCGCCTGTAAACCCCAGATTTTCAGGGCTTACCAAAATTTGTACATTCGGATAGTTGCCATCCTGAATTTGTTTTGTCGGGTTTACCGATGACCCCATATCACACACCAATATTTCATAATTCCGGTATAAAAGTGATTTGGTAGATTCTAAGAAAGCACAGGTCACATCAGTTTGATTGTAATTCAATGTTATGATAGAAACGAGTGGGTTAAATTCTATTTGAGGGTTCATTCAATACAGTTTATTCTTTTCCATGGGTTTCATTTTCCAAAATTAAGGATAAAGACTCTTCCTTCACCAATACTTTGGTGTAATGAAACTTGTAAAAAGGGTTTGTGGATTTAATTACCTAAACATCTGCCTTTTGAAATAAAGCAAGAGGGGTATAGGCCAGAATTTTTAAATCGGTAACAAATGAAATTGACCGAGCATAGGTAATATCTAAATAAACCCGTTCTTCTGCACTCATATTTTCATTGCCACGCCTGGTTACCTGCCATAGACCGGTAATACCTGCGGGTGCCAAAAACCTTTCTGCATTTTCATTGCTGGTAAGTGCTGCCGCCTCATATAATGGTAACGGCCTATTGCCCACAATAGACATATCGCCTATTAACACATTAAAAAGTTGGGGTAACTCATCTAAGCTGGTATTGCGTAGAAATTTTCCAATTCTGGTAATGCGAGGGTCATTCTTTACTTTGAAGAAAGTAGCCTTTTCTTTTACATCCTGGTAAATATTCAGAGATGCAAGTTGGTCTATTTGGCTATCTGCATTCACTACCATTGTTCTGAATTTATAGAAGTCAAATATCTTAAAGCCTTTGCCAGCTCTCTTTGACTTATAAATTACAGGTCCCTTACTATCTAACCGGATAATAAGTGCTATCAATAAAAATACAGGACTCAAAAGAGTGAGTAGAATGGCAGAGATTGTAAAATCAAAAACTCGTTTACCCCAATGTACTCTTTCAGTTTTTAAAGGAGCTGTACTGGCTTCTTCAATTTTATTTGATTTATATTTTTTTAAAAACTTGGCCTTAGTAAGTAGTTGGTCACAATAAGTTTCAATATTTAGTATATCGTCTGCTACTCCGGAATGGCTTAATTCTTTAAGTTCAGCTTTTGAAAGAGAACGATCATTATACAAAACGGGCACAAGAAAACTCCATTTATTACTGTGTAGCCAAGAAACAAATTTATTAAGGGCTAAAGGCTCATATATCCGATCAATAATAATAAAATCTGGAACAAATTTGCGATGTTTAAATTCTTGCTCAATATAAATTTTGGCCAGGTCATAATTGGAAGCTATATGGACATTTTCAAAAAAAGAAATACAATTCTTTACGCGGTCGGCATTATTTCCAATGTAAATAAATGATTCTCTTATTTTAGTTGGCGCTGCTTTAATTTGCCTGCTTTGATAATCAGTGTTCATTGTGCTAATAGTAGGTAAAGTTCCATTAATCATTTTTTCATAATTTTAGGTGAAACAATTATTGGAAATTCATAGAAAGTTATGAGCATAGTCATGATTAGTTGAGATGAAAAAATTTTCTTTTTCTTGAAAGAATTTGCGTTTCAACATTGTTCAAAACCTGCTCATTCATCAGGTTAATAAGTTCCAGAGGGTCGAATGGTTTGGTAAATACCGCAATCACATTTTGATTTTTGGCTGCCAATTTTTGAAGTTCTTCAGATTCACTTAGGATTATAACAGGGGTGCTACTAAAAAATGTACTTGTACTTATATGATGAAAAATTTCATTAAATTCATCTGTCTCTGAATCTATACTTAAAATTATTGCATCAATTTGTTGATTGTTATGAAGTAATTCAATTGCCTTCATACTGTTCTGCTCACTTAAAACCTGGTAGTTGCTTTTTAAAACAGTCTTTACCAAGAAACAAATGGCATTACTCCTATCTATACAAATTACTTTCTTTTTCATGTCACTAATATTTTGGAAAGAATAGTGCTTCTTTTCCAGAAATTTAGATCATAGAAAAACAGGATTCCTTTTAGGTCTTTTAAAACATAGATGGTTGGAAAAAATAACCAGTGGGGGAATTTTGGTTATATTTTTTCGTGGTTTAAAAAGGATTAAGATAGATCAGGGCAAATGTAGTGACTTAAAATTATAAAACAAATTTTTATAAAATATTTTTTTTGAATAGTTACACCGTTGTAATAATATCTGGTTTTCTAAGGGCTTTGTCCCAAAGTACACTTTGGTTACCTCTAAGAAATCTTGCAAGGCCCAGATAGATGCAGGTATTCATAAATACAAAATAGAAGGGCACATAAAAAATTTTGATCTTACTATCCATCTTTGATAGGATATAACCCAAAAGAGCTGAAAGGTAGAAGAGAATTTGTAGAATGAAAAGTGCGTTATAAAATATATTTCCATGAAAAGTAGAAATATAAAGGTTGCTTATAAAAATTATTGGAAGCATAAAGGGGCAAACAGCCCATCGCAGCACACGGTGCGATATGAATTGAAAGGATAATTTACCATATTTGAAAATGTTGAGTAGCGACCGTAACATCCATATAGATTGAAAACCGCCTGCCCCAATCCTTACTTTGCGTTTTTTTTCTTCTGCAAGTGAAGCACTGGACGACTCTATTGCTGTGGCTGCTGGCTCGTATAGAACTCTAAAGCCCATTTTGCAGATTCTTAGGGATATCACAAAATCATCAAGCAGTACAAATTCTTCAACTGGTTGGTATAAGTTGGTACGCATCGAAAACAATTCACCTGCTGCGCCAACGACAGTATAATATTCAGAGTCTAATTTTTTTAATAAGGATTCATATTTCCAGTATAGGCCTTCACCGGCGCCTGCTACATCTATTTCTTCAGTAAGGTCAATTACTTTTTTTTCACCTGCTACAGCGCCTACTTTGGGGTCTATATAGTGTTGGGCCAATTGCTCCAGACAATCTTGATTCAGTATAGTATTGGCATCGCAAAAAACTACTATAGGGGTTTTTACCGATTCCATTGCATGATTGATTGCTGCAACTTTTCCTCTTCTTTCATTTTTGTATATTAACTGAATCCGGGGATATTTTTGAATGATCATATTACTTGAGTCCGTAGATCCATCCGTTACAAATATGAAATGTAATTTATCGGCCGGATAATTTAAGGAAAGGGTATTTCTGATTTTTTTCTCAAGTATTTGTTCTTCATTAAATACGGCTACTACCAGTGTAAGGTCTGGAAGGTCAACTGGGGGCAATTTTAAATCTCTCCTCCAAATCAGGTTTCTAAAAAAAATAAGAAAACTCAGTAAAATGCCATAAAGTATATAGTTATAGACTATTATAAAAAGGGCTATCCAAAAAATTATTTTAATAATCATTCAAAAACTTTAAAGTCGGTAAGTAAGTGATTAATTTTCAAATTTGTGTAATCTTTTTAAATATTTTAAAAATACGTTTGGAAAGATGAAACAAATATGTATTTTTACCCCCGATTCCACTTTCTTCTGAGAACCTCATCTAATTTCCTCTTAGAATTTCCACGTACTCATTCCAAAAAGTTCCTTTGATTTTTTTAATCTGATCTAATATTATGGCCAGATGAAAAAAATGTATTGAATCATGAAAACAATAAAATTTTCCAGATGAGAAAAGTATTTTACATTTTATTCTTTGTTTCTTTTTTATTTTCTGCTCAAAATATTTTTGGTCAGGCAGGTGTGTTGGATCAAAATGATCCAGATGTGATTTTTACAGCAAATAACCAGCCGCCGCTGCCAGCGTGGGGCCAAATGAGCAAATGGGGACATACTAACCGTCTAAATTGGAATCCATATTCTTATGGATATAAGTCATATTACTTCCGTGGTATGGCTTTCCGTTTAAAATTTCCGAAGACCTATCAGCAAGGTGTAAATGATGGTAAAAAATATCCATTGTATTTATTCCTGCATGGCCTTGGTGAGTATGCGCCTGTATATGATAATGAGCTTCACCTAATTCATGGCGGGCAGGTACATGCGCAGGCAGTAAACGACGGAACTTTTGATGGCTTTTTGCTATACCCGCAAAGTACCAGTGGGTACCTTCAAAGTAATTTCCCGAATATATTGGACCTTTTGGATTCACTTACCAAATATTGTAAGATGGATCAGGATAGAGTAGTACTTGGTGGATTATCTTCAGGAGGCCAGGCTACCTGGGATTTTTTGGAGTCTAATCCTGAAAGGTGGGCAAGAGTAACCCCAATAAGTGCTGCAAGAGGTAGCGATCTTAATTATATTCCCAACATGCTAAGCATTCCTGTTTGGGTGGCAAATGGTGGCCAAGATAAAGGCCCATACCCATCTACAGTTTCTGATATAGTGAATTTATATAAATCTTTGGGGGGCGATATCAAGCAATCTTTTTATCCAAACATGGGACATGGTGTATGGGATAATTTTTGGGCAGAGCCCGGGTATTTTGATTATTTAGCTACAGCTCATAAGGCAAACCCTATGGTGTTTTTCCAGCATTCGGCATTTTGCCCTAATGATTCTATTGATGCAAAAATGATATTGCAAAGTGGTTTTTATGCTTATGAATGGCAAAAGGATGGTGTAACTATTCCGGGAGCTACTACGGATTCTATTGATGTACACGAGTATGGCACCTATAGAGCCAGGTTTAAAAGAAAAAGCACTTCAGACTGGTCGGACTGGTCGCCTCAACCTGTAGTAGTTTCTCAAAAAACCGGTACTATTTCACCCCCTATTCAAATTGATGGATTACACAGTACAGTTTTGCCTGCACCAGACGGATCTACTTCTGTACCTTTAATAGTGCCGGATACTTATGCCTCTTATGATTGGCGTAGGGTGAGCGATAATGCTCAGGTAAGCACTTTAAACACCTTAACCGCTCCAATAGGCCAATATAAAGTACAGGTAACAGAGCAATTTGGATGTAGCAGTAGTTATTCGCCAATCTTTAATGTAATAAGCGCCAATGGAATAAATGTTCCAGACAAGGCAACAGACCTTACTGCAGTTACTTTATCCAATACTTCAATTGATGTTTATTGGAATAATAACCCTTCGCCCATTTATAACGAAACAGCTTTTGAAGTTTACAGATCTACGACTTCTGGTTCTAATTATTCTTTGGTAGCAATTATCCCTGCAGATTCTTTGAGCTTCATAGATCAGGGCCTGTTGCCCAATACCGCTTACTATTACATTGTAAGAGCTGTAAACGGTAATGGAGCTGCGCCATTGAGTAATGAAGCAAAAGATGTTACTAAATCTGACACTCAGGCACCATCACCTGCCGGCAACTTGATAGTAGTGGGTACTACAAGGCATAGTGTTTCTTTAAGCTGGGATGCTGCATCTGATGATGTAGGGGTGGCGAAATATGATATTTATGTAAATGGACAAAAGGCATTTGTAACTAACCTTACCCAATTTACTGTAAACAATTTGGATTCTTTTACTACCTTCTCATTTTATGTAAGGGCTAAAGACCTTGCAGGAAATGTGTCGGTTCCTAGTAATCAGGTAACGGCATTTACCAAGTTTGCCGGATTAAATTATAAATATTATGAGGGCGCCTGGACTACCTTACCAGATTTCAATGCACTTACACCGGTATTGACTGGTACAACTCCCAATATTGATCTCTCTGTAAGCCCTAAAACTGAAAATTATGGAATACTCTGGCAAGGATATATTCGTATTCCTGTAACCGGTACCTATAAATTTGAAACTGGTTCCGATGATGGTAGTAAGCTATACATCAATACACCTTATAGCTATGGTGCCACTCCGTTGGTTAGTAATGATGGCGTGCATGGAGTAATTTACGCAAGTGGAAATATCACTTTGAATGCAGGATTATACCCTATAGCCATTACTTTCTTTCAGGGTACAGGTGGGCAAGGTATGGGAGTATATTGGACTTGTGCCGCAGCTGGTTTCTCTACTCGTACAGCTATCCCTTCTGCTTATTTCGGCGATAACAATGTTGGTGTTGGAAGTGTGCCTAATATGCCTTCCAATTTATTGGTTGTCCCGGTATCCTACAAGAAGGCGCACTTAACCTGGACAGATGGAAGTGCTAATGAAACAGGTTTTGAAATATACCGGAAATCGGCTTCTGATGCAGACTATTCAATGGTGGGACTGGTGCCTGCCAATACCACTGTGTTTGATGATTCAACACTTACCGGGGGTACTACATATTTGTATAAAATTCAAGCTGTAAATATTAATGGAGGATCAGGATTCAATACTGCAGATCTTAGTGGTGTGAACTATAATTATTATGAAGGTTCATGGAGTAATTTACCAAATTTCAATTCACTTACACCCTTAACAACTGGTAATATTTCTAACTATTCGCTGAGTCCTCGCCAGCACGATGTTAATTATGCATTTAAATATTCATCTGTAATTAAAATACCTTCGGCAGGAACCTATACTTTTTATACTACATCCGATGATGGAAGTAACCTATACATTGATAACTTTAATGCTGGTGGCTTAGTAGTAAATAATGACTATTTGCAGGGCGCTACAGAAAGAAGTGGCACTAAAGTACTTACCGCAGGTTTGCATAATATTTATGTAACCTATTTTCAAGGGGCGGGCGATCAGACACTTTCAGTAAGTTATCAAGGCCCTACTTTAGCTAAGCAATTAATACCTGATTCAGCATTTTACAATTCCCGTACTTCGATTACTACACCTGCTGCTCCTGCTATTCCTAATGTACCATCGGCCCTTACATTGCAGGTTATTTCTTCTAAGAATATCCAGATTTCATTTACAGATAGCAGCACACAAACAGGATATGAAATTCAACGATCTATCGGAACGCCTGATAATTTCAGGTTATTTAAAATTTTAAACAGATCTGATAGTATAGTTTCTATAGGCGATACAAGTTTGTATGCCAATACCACTTATTATTATAAAGTAAGGGCTATAGGAATCTCCGGCATTTCAGCATTTTCAAATTATGCAATGGCCGCTACCTTGAATAATAAACCTGTATTAGCTTTGGTAAAATCCTTTGCCATGTATTATGGCAGTACTAAGACGATTGCAATTTCTGCTACAGATATAGATGGCGATAACCTTACATTTACTTTTAGTGGCATGCCTGGATTTGGAGTATTTAATAATATTTCGAATGGCAATGGAAATATAGTATTGACACCTAATATAGGTACGCAAGGTGCATTTCCAATGTTTGTTTATGTAGATGATGGCCATGGTGGTAAGGATACAGTAGCATTTACAATTACAGTAAATGGAAATCATGTACCGGTGATATCCAGAACAAGAGATATTATAGTAAATGAGGGCGCAACAGATATAACATCTATTTCATCAAGCGATGCAGACAGAAGATCAAACCTGAAGTGGACGATTGTCTCTGGTCCTACATTTATGACTATACGTGATAATGGCGCAGCAGTTTATGTTTATTCTCAGCCAGGGTATGCTGATGCCGGAACCTATCCTGTAGTATTATCACTTACAGATGGAGATGGAGGAGAAGCAACAGCTAATTTTAATATTATAGTTAACGATGTTGTTCCAGCTTCTCAAAAAGTATTTATTAATATTTTAAACAGTGGCAACACACCTGCGGCTCAACCTTGGAATAATATTACCACACCCTTAGTAACTGGATTAACGGATAACAATTTGCAGAATACAACAATTGGATTGGATTTTGGAACTCCTTACGCTTGGAATACTTTTAATCTTGGTGCAGTAACAGGAAACAACACAGGTGTATATCCTGATGCAGTGATCAGAGATTATTATTTCTTTGGAAAATATGGAGCACCTGATACTATCAATATGAAGGTAACCGGGCTTATACCTGGAAGCAAGTATAATCTTACCTACTTCGCTAGTAGTACATTTACTTCAGGATCTACAGTGTTTGCAAATAATGGTGTTACTAAATCAATCAATTTTTATAATAATTCGCAAAATACTGTTACGTTTTATTCACTTATTGCGGATGTTACAGGTGTAATACCTGTAAAAATTTATAAGGCGCCGGGAACAGACATTGGTTATTTCAATTCTTTGGTTATTGAAAAACCTTATGATGATGGCACTATTCCTAAAGCACCTCAAAATTTTGCAGCAACAGCTCAAGATAATGCCAAAGTACAATTGACATGGATAGATAAGTCTTACAATGAGGATGCATTTCAAATATTACGCAGCCTCAGCATTAACGGCACTTATACATTGCTGAATCCAGGCCAACTAAATGCGAATGATGTGAGTTATATTGATAGCACCGCAGCAGGTAATATTACTTATTATTATAAAATAACTGCAAAGAATGGATATGGCAACTCAGATACATCTATGCCTGTGAGTGTTACTACTACCAATAAATTACCAGTACTTAGTGCGATCGCTAGCATTTACTTAAGGTCTGGTAGTACAGCTTCTTTTAATATTAATGCTACTGACGATCCAGGAGAAATATTGCAGGTAACAATGAACGGATCGCCCGCCTTTGGAGTATTGCAGAATACAGGAAATGGAAAGGCTACCGTAACATTTACACCACAGGTAGGTGACGAAGGCTTTTATAAAAATATTTCAATCACTGTTGCAGATAATAAAGGCGGATCGGTGACACAACAATTTGCAGTCAGCGTTTCTGATAATAGTTTCCGGTCTGTATATTTGAATTTAGGCCCTCAGGGTGGTTATGCTGAACCTGCACCTTGGAATAACTATTTGTCGTATCCATTTGCAAATGCAACAGTTAGCAATATGACAGATGACCAAAACGTGAACACGGGATTCAGCTTCAAATTTCTTCAACAATTAAATGGTAATTCCGTTTTTGGAATGACTGCGAATAATCAGGGAATACTTCCGGATGGTGTAATGCAGTCTTCTGTTTACACAAATTCTACCAGTACGGTTACAATGGAATATAACGGATTGAATCCTGCAAAAAAATATAACGTAGTAGTATTCTGTGATCTCAATGCGGGCTCTGATGATATTGGCACCTTTACTTCAGGTGGGCAATCAGTAACGATTAATGGAAAGTATAACACTACGAAAACAGTACAGTTAAATAACCTTACCCCTTCTGCGGGTGGTGTGATAGATGTTGCCTTTAATAAATCTTTAGCTTCTGAATACTTGAATATTAATGCGGTTATTTTGCAGGAATATACAGGTACTCCTTTATTAAGGCCGGCAGATTTATTCGTTAGTCCTTCCTTATCTACTTCTTCTGTATCACTTACTTGGAGCGATAGGAGTTTTAATGAAACTGGGTTCCAGATTTACCGCTCTACTGCTTTAAATGGAACATATACTCTGGTAACTACTACTGCAGCAAAAGCTACTACTTATACAGATAATACTGTTACACCAGGAATCTATTATTACAAGGTGAGGGCTAAATTAAATGCTTCCACTTTTAGTGCATACAGCAATGTGGCCAAAGTATATGTAGCCCAAAGTATAGTGCTGCTCAACTTAAACGCAAATGTCGCCAATCATCAAGCACTTCCATGGAATAATACCGATGATGGTCCTTCACTTGCTGGTACTTCTTTTGATAATCTTACCAATACTGCATTAATCAATACAGGCATATCTATGGTGATTACAAAAGACTTTAATGGTGTTGGTTTCGCAGGTATAAATGGTGCGGGCGTGTTCCCTGCAAATGTAATGAGCAGTAATTATTGGACAGATTCTCACCAAACTTCTGAAATAAAGTTTACCAATGTAGATCAAAGAAAAACTTACAGAGTGGGTGTATTTACCAGCGTTGATAAGAGTGGATACTTTATAGGCAGGTACGCAATAGGTAAAGATACCATAGCGGTAAATGGCTATATTAATAATGTAAAAGTCATTTATTTTACCAATGTGAAAGCAGATGATAATGGTGAAATATATGTGAGTGTAATTCCAGATGTAACTTCACCATATTGCTTTACTAATGCGGTAACATTGGAATCTTATGATGGAGACGGTGGCGCACAGGTAGGGGCAGTACAATTGCCTGATGAGGGAAATGATAATAATCAGGCACCATTGATTACTACAGCAAACATAAGCCCGGCGATAAACTCTGTAATAGCAACAGACGCAAATACAAAGGATGTATTAAATATTTATCCTAACCCATTTGTAGATCAGATACAGGTTAATTTTGCTACTCATAAAAAGGCTGATAAAGTTGGATTCTTGATTTATGATATGAATTCAAGACTGGTGGCCCAAAAAATAATTAGTGGAAATGGACAGGCATATCAATCACAATCCTTTACTATGGCTGTTTCAAAATCATTGGCTCCTGGCACCTATATTTTAAAAGTCACATACGATGATGTAGTTCAGGAAGCAATCAAACTGATAAAAGTTAAATAATTTTCATGGTTTTAAAAAAAAATCTGGTAAGCAATTACCAGATTTTTTTGATTGTACATTTGCATCTACCAAAAATTACTAAATGGACTTATTATATTTTCTAAAAGTATTGTTGAGAAAAAAGTGGATTATACTTTTTTTTACCTTTCTGGCTGTGGCAGCAGCATTTGTGCTAATGTTATTTAAGAAGCCTCTTTATGAATCAAAGGCTCAATATTCTACAGGTTTCACTATTGAGAAAGTAAAGCTCTCTGAAGGCTCTTCTGTGGCTGATCTTTATGCCGCAGATACTAAGTTTGATAATGTAATAGAAACATTTAAATCGCCCAGAGTAATAGGAATGATTTCTTATAAATTATTATTGCATGACCTTGAAAATCCGTTGCAGGCCTGGAAAAGGCTTACGCAAAAAGAATTGCAAAGCAAAGAATACAAGGCCGTTAATAAGGAAGAAGTAATTCAAATTCTTCAGGACAAAATTCAGAAGAATGAAATACTTCAGTCTGGTATTCCTACAGAACGAAATATCATAGAATTTCTAAAGCTTTATAAATATGATTATTATAGTATTATAGCTCATCTGTTTATTAACAGGGTAAATAAAACAGATTATTTGGATATAGTTTACCGATCCGATAATCCGGACCTTTCTGCATGGCTTGTAAATGCTATGGGAGTAGAATTTATAAACTATTATAAAAATTTAAGTAACCAGCGAACCACAGAAAACGTAGGTAATATTCGTGATCTGGAAAAACAACAGCAAGCTAAAATTGATTCACTCAGCAATTCCTTGTATCAGGAAAAGGTGAGTCAGGGCACCATTGACCCCATCAGTTTTAGTACAAATGCTATGGAAACAGTAAAAGACCTGGAAAGTAAATTAGCTGAGGAAAAAAGTAAATATGACCTTGCTCAAAACAGAATAATTTATTTGACTCAACAGCAGAAAAGCCTCCAAGCATCTGGTAGTAATAGTGCTGGCTCAAATGCCGACGTACTGCGGCTAATGGAACAAAAACATAAGCTGGAGGCTGATCTTGTGGCGAGTGGAGGCTCTGACCCTGATATACAGAGGCAATTAACTCAGATTCGTAATGAGATAAATTCTAAATCCAACTCTGGAGCTTCCAGAGTAAAAAATTCTGATAAAATAGCTGAATTACAAAATTCAATAGATGAAGCTACGGCTTTGATGAATGCTTCTCAAACAACCATGAACGATTACAATACTAAGATCAGGTATTATAGAGGGCTGACAAACGTGAATCCTGGGAGCGATGTAAAAATGGATGTAATTAAGAGCAAATTGGAAATTGAACAAAAACAATTAGGCAATCTCAAAGATAAATTAAATCAGGCAGAAGGGTTATCTAAAGATGACCCTACAGCAAATTTTACACAGACACTTATAGGGCAGCCTGCTGTAGAGCCGGAGCCAAAGAAGGCAATCATGACAATGGGAATTGCGGGAATGTCTGTATTTTTTCTTACAGCTTTCATTTTTTTATTTCTGGAAATTTTTAATACTGCAATAAAAACTCCCTACGGATTTGAAAAAGGAGTCAAATTGAAACTTTTGAGTGTTATTAATACCGTGAAGTTGAAAAAGAGAAATGCTATGGATATTGTTCTGGATGAAACCTTGCAGGCCGGGACTAATAATAGTTTATTTAAAAATAGCATTAGAAAACTCAGGTACCAGATATTAGAGTCAGGAAGCAAATCTTTTTTATTTACGAGTACACGTAAACTAAGTGGGAAAACAACGGTAATACAGGCACTGGCTGCCAGCCTTTTGCTGAATAAAAAACGAATTTTATTAATAGATCTGAATATGCATCATAACTCTTTAACTGAGCATTTTAATGCTCAGTTAAATATTCAGGATATTATGAACAATACGGATTGGGATATATTAACCAAACAAAAAAATATCCATACTGAAATTGTAGGGTTAGATATAATAGGTTGTGTTGCCGGAACGTTTACACCATCAGAAGCCTTGTATAAGCTTGATGTGGCAAAGATGATAAGTAAATTGGAAGGTATCTATGATTTTATATTCATAGAAGGGCCTGCACTAAATAATTTTGCCGACAGTAATGAATTAGTGGCTTATGTAGGAAAAGTAATTACGATATTCTCTGCTGAACAGGTGGCGGCACAAGCTGACAAAACATCAATTCAGTTTATACAAAGCCTTAAAGACAAAAATATAGGCGCGGTATTAAACAATGTTTTGCCAGAAAATCTGAATTTTTAAAGTTGAATTCTATAAATAAATCGAAGCGCCAATCATGGGTAGATTATGCCCGCGGCATTGCCATCATTTTGGTATTGTATCGCCATGTATTTGAAGGAATAAAAAATTCAGGATTGCCTGTAGAGAAATATTTATATCTGGAGCATAGCAATATTATTTTTTTTAGTTTTAGAATGCCACTCTTTTTTATTGTTTCTGGAATATTTGTGGCAGCAAGTTTTAGTAAACGAGGAATGGAGCAGTTTATTAAAACCAAAATGAAAACAATCCTATATCCTTATTTTGCCTGGGGTTGTTTGCAGATTACTCTTCAAATTATTTTTTCTAAATATGTAAATAATCCACCTGATGCTACTTCCTATCTGTATCTTCTGTACCTGCCGCGTGAGATAGAACAGTTTTGGTATTTATATGCCTTGTTTAATGTAACAGTACTTTATGTAATTTTAAAATATAAGGTTGGGCTTAATTCCTGGCAGCATATTGTACTTGGCCTTGTGATGTTTTATATTTCTGCCTGGTGCTATCAGAGAAATATTATTATAGGCTTCTTAGGTGATATTCTTCATTATTATGTATTTATTGCCTTTGGTGATATTATCAATAAATTTATGAAGAAACCTGAAACCATTAAATGGTTTCAATCTTGGAAATTATTTTTTATTTTATTAATTCCTTTTATTGTTACACAGTCTTATTTTTTATATGCTAATATGCAATTTCCTAATTCTAAATATCAGCATGTAGAATATTTTCAACCATTTTTATTCCTGCCAATTTCTATGACTGGTTGTGCTTTTATCATTTCTATTTCATTTTTATTTCAACGGTATGGAAAGGCAAACTGGTTGCGAGTTTTAGGAAAACACTCTTTGTATATTTATGTAGCACATGTACTTGTTTTTGCAAGTGTTAGAGTCTTTATGATTCGAGTATTACATATAACTAACATTCCTGTACTCATGTTTATTTGCATTTTTTTAGGCCTGCTGGTTCCGGTATTGATGTATAAATTATCAGTAAAGTTAAATATGCAATGGATATTTACTCTGGAAGATAAAAATACTGAACCAGCGCCAACAAAAGTGGTGACGGTCAATTCAAATGCAAAAATCTGATGAATCAAAAGAAAATAAATGATTGGGTAAAACCGGGGATATATAGTGGGTTACAAAAGGCATCAATTCCTGTATTTGGATTATTAAGCACCATGTTGCTTGCTCATAAAGTTTTAAGTAAGTCTGATATGGGCATCTGGGTATTGTTTTTGGTGGTTACTTCCTTTGCAGAGCTTTTTAGAAGTGGTATTGTGCGTACATCGCTTATTAAATATTTAAATTTCAGTAAGCCTCATGAGCAGTCTTTGGTGCTTTCGGCCGCTTTTTTTCTGAACGCTGCCATTACGCTTATTATATGTATCGCCCTGTTTTTTGGATCACATCAGATTGCTGGATTGTTGAAGGCGCCCGCTCTTGAACCAATGTTGCATATTTATGTTGCCACCCTTATTGTGTTGATTCCTTTTTCACACTTCGAATGGTTTATGTATGGGAAATCAATGTTTAAGGGAATCCTGATTATTTATGTAGTCAGGCAGGGGAGTGCTTTGGTAGGCATGTTTATTTATTTTTTAATTGAAGGCTCTGCTACCTTGTCGGCGCTTGTATATATTTATTCAGGTGGGGTAATTCTGGGGTTCATAAGTGGATTTTATTTTGTGAAGCAACATCTTGATTTGAAATTTGATTTAAGAAAAGACTGGCTTTTGCAATTGTGGAATTATGGTAAGTTCGTTTTTGGATCAAATGTTGGGACACTTGTTTTTAGAAATGCAGATCAATTTATGCTTTCTAACATCACAGCTAATACCTCACTCGTTGCCTCTCAAAATATAGGCACTCGCATCATGAATATTGCAGATATCCCTTCTCAGGTTATTGGCGATATCCTTTTTCCGAAGAGCTCAAACCCTGATCTGTCAAACAATGCAAGCCGGATTAAATATTTTTACGAGAAGGCAGTAGGTGCGTCACTCTCTTTTGTTCTGCCTTTTATCTTTATGGTTTTAATATTTCCTAAAGCACTTTTATTCGTTCTGGCAGGAGATAAATATTATGATGCAATTCCTTATCTTCGGTTGATATCTGTAACAGCTATATTTCTCGCATTTCTTAAGCAGTGGGGAGTTATCATTGATTCAACGGGGAGGCCTCAGGTTAATTTTATGATCTTAATGCTCCTTGCTATTTTGGAAATTTCATTCTGTTTTTTATTCATTCCTCATTTTGGCCTGGAGGGCGCAGCCTATTCGCTGGTCTCTACTCATATTATAGGGTTTGTAATTACCCAGTTGTTACTTCATCATTATTTTAAAATTAAATTTGTAAACTGTTTTAAATATGCTTTTCAATATTATCCACAATTATTTAAATTAATTCGGGACAGGCTCTTTTTTAAATTCAAATCAGCATGATGAATCAATGTGTTATTATGTTTGGGTTGCAATCCTGGGATATTGAAATAGGAAGTAATTTTAAAAATATTGCACGGATTATCAGTCAGCAAAACCGCGTTTTATATGTGAATAGGCCACTGGACACAGTAAGACGTGTAAAGCATTATAGACAAAGTGATGTACAAAAGCGATTGGATAGTATTAGGGGAAAAGTTAAGCCGATAGAAGAGGTAGAGAAAAATATTTGGGTACTTAACCCAAGAGTTACCCTACTTTCAATCAATAATTTATTTCCTGGGAAAATTTATAATTTTCTCAATAAAAGCAACTGCAGAAAACTGGCAAATGAAATTTTATTTTTTAGTAATGAGCTATCTTTTATAGACCCGGTTTTGATTATTGATAATGATTTTTTTAATGGATTGTATCTCAAAGACCTTCTTAAGCCAGCAGTATTTATTTATTACTTGAGAGATTACTTGCTATCCCAAAAATATTTTATACGGCATGGTAAGGTTTCAGAGCCTTTATTAATATCCAAGGCAGATGCAGTATGTGCAAATTCTTTATACCTGAAAAATTATGCATCGAAGTATAATGTACAAAGTTATTACGTAGGACAGGGGTGCGAAGTACAAGAGTTTGTAAAAGAGGGGCAACCTTTGCCGCTCGACATGAGCACAATTTCTGGCCCAGTGATAGGATATTGTGGTATGCTTACCGCCAAAAGGTTAGATATTGATTTGATAGCCTTTATCGCCAACCAAAGGCCTGAGTGGAATGTGGTTTTGGTAGGCCCTTTAGATAAAGAGTTTTCTGAATCTGTATTGCCATCTTTAAAAAATGTCTTTTTATTAGGGGGCAAACAACCACATGAGTTGCCTGCCTATGTCAGGCATTTTGATATTTGTATAAATCCGCAATTATTGAATCAAATGACCATAGGCAACTATCCGCGTAAAATAGATGAATACCTTGCTGCGGGAAAACCTGTTGTGGCTACCCATACCGAAACAATGAAATATTTTGAAGACGTGGTATATTTATGTGATGGAAAAGAGCAGTATATTTCTACAATAGAAAAAGCCCTGAAAGAGAAGGATAATAATACAATGAAGCAACAACGCATAGCATTTGCCCAATCACATACATGGGAGGCCTCGGTGGAGGAGATATATAAAGTAATAAACAAAATAATTGGAAAAAATGGAAGATTTTAATTCTGATGAAACGGGCGAAGAAATGCGTAGTTCGGTTTTGACTGAGATACTTTCTTTATTGTTGGTTACGGCTGTATTAGCATCACTATTTCTGAAAATCTTATATGGATAAGCTTATGTCTGCTCAGAATAATTCTACTGTTTTTCAAAAAATAGGGAGATGGACTAAGAGAGAGCTATTTATCAAAAATCTCTACTCACCCTTAGGTTTGATCATATTGGGCTTAATTAGTGTTGGAGCGGGTGTGCTTGCATATTTAGAACTTCCGATTGTTACCTTTGGAATAACGGGTGCATTGGCAGGGCTTATAATTTTTTATTACTGCCTCTTTAGGCCATTGACCGGTTATTACCTGGTAACACTACTTGCCTTTTTTGCATTTTATCCCAATCATATTTTAAATAGAGAACTTCCTTTGAGCACATTAGTAGAGGTGCTTTTGTGGGTAGTTTTTTTAGGTTCGTATATTCAAAAAAAAGATAAAACGGAGCGCAACTTTAATTCATTGGCCTCCACAGCCGTATCCATTGTATTGATAATATATACAGGGTTTCATCTGGTAGAATTTTTTAACCCTGATTTAGGCCGTAGAGAAGGATATTTTTTTGTAATGAGAAAATTTTTGGTCTTTATTTTTATTTATATAATGGCGTACCGCCTAATTGATACTCCTGAAAAAATGAAATATTTTTTCAAATTCTGGATCGTGATGTCATTTATTGCGGCTGCCTACGGATGTTACCAGCAATGGTTTGGCTATCTGCCAATGGAAATGAGGTATATACGAAGCGATCCTGTAGAATATCAATTGATGAATCAGGGCGGTATTTTACGTAAATTTTCTTTCCTGTCTGATGTGGTTTCTTTTGGGGTGTTATCAGGTTCAATGGCTGTGTTGACTTTGATATTCGCAATTAATGAAAAAAATAAAAAAAGGAAGAAACAGTTATTTTTTATGGCATTGATCATGGCCATGGGGATGTCTTATTCAGGCACAAGAACTACAACAGTAATCATTCCTTCAGGAATTGCATTATACTTATTAATGACCATCAAAAGCCGCACTACACTGATTACTTTATTTGTATCGGTAATGATTGGCTTTTTTATCATGTTTGCCCCGATAGATAATCCAGCATTAAACCGCATAAGAAGCACTTTTAATTCGAAGGATCCCTCATTGAATGTGAGAGATGTGAACCGTCATTATATCCAGCCATATATTTATGCGCATCCAATTGGTGGTGGAATAGCTACCAGCGGTGTGCCAGGCCGGCGATTTAATCCTTCTCACAGACTGGCAGGATATCCGCCAGATAGTGGGCTATTACAAATAGCAATGGAAATGGGACCAATTGGCCTGGGGCTAACACTTTTATTTTACCTAACTATCCTTTACCAGTGTATCCATTATTATTTTAGGATGAAAAATCCCCGTTATAAGCTATATGCAGTAGGTGTAGCCGCCACATTATTTTCTATAATGATTACACAATATGCTCAGGTTTCTATTGGTCAAATTCCGGGTGTATTCTTTTATATGTCCACTATTTCATTAATTAAAAGAATTAAAGAGTTTGATGATAAGGAACAAAATCTATTAGCAAATGCACAAACTTTAGATAAGTTTGTACATTCGTAACCTGTTAGCTAAAACATTACATATTTATGAGAAAGATAATGCTGATTTTTTTAACTTCTTTTTTGGCAATGAGTCTTTTTGCCCAAAGAATTAATCAGGTGCCGGACAGCCTTAGAAAGAAACCCCCCGTACCGGTACGAGGTAAAATTTCGAAAATAGACCCGGCCATTAACGATAAGCCTGTGACAGCTGATGATGAAATAAAAGCCAGGTTGATTAAGCTCGCTTTAAACAACCCTCAGGTAGCAATAGATAATTCAAATATCGAAATCGCAGAATTGAACCGGAAAAAAGCAGCCTCAAGCTGGCTAAGTTCCTTTAGTGTTGGCGGAAATGTGAATGAATTTGTTATTAATAATTCGCCTGCAGCTAATTTCTTTCCAAAATATAATTTTGGGGTGGCGGTGCCATTCGATATTTTCTCTAAGAGCTCTAATGAAAAAAGAGTAGCTAATGAAAACATAAAAATCGCCAATGCGCTAAAAATTCAAAACGAAAATCAATTGAAGGCAGATGTTTTGAGCAGATATGAAACCTTTAAGGAACAAAAGGATTTACTTGCACTTCAAAATATTACGGTCGAGAACCATTATAGCGATTATCAGGCCGCGCAAAAGAATTTTTCTGATGGTTTGATATCAATTGATGAATTAAATAAATTTTACCAGGCATACCTGGTTGAAAAAGTAAAAATAATCAGCATTACCAAAGACTTTAATATTGCTAAAATCCTCTTAGAGCAATTGATAGGAGTGCCCGTTGAGAATGCACTTCAAGGTTTGTACACAGAATAAGAAGTATTAACATATTTTTTTTGATTTTTTACCTACTCATTATCAGTAAATTAGGGTGATTTTGGGGGAGGCGGTTTTTGTGGTATTAAAATGTGTATAAATATTCAGCCATCTTATTTCAATTATTACTTTTTTTGCCAAAATTTTTATAGAATAAAAGCGTTATAAATAAATAGTATAAAGGCTTCATTCTATGATAATCCTGACTATCCTTTTTACGAAAATGCCTCTTTATTAACTATTGTAGTTTTTTACAAGGTTTCTTTTGGGGTATGATGAAATTTATTAGAATTCTAATTTTGAAAAACCACCATTAATGAGATTTAATTTCCTCCGGGTTATTTTTGCTGCACTTCCTACATTTTTCTTTGCTAATCAAATGAAAGCGCAGCAGACCCTTGAAAAAATTGACGGATGGAATGCCTATGTGCATCTTCCGGATGATTATTATCAAACAGGAAGCGCAACCTATCCCGTAATTATATTTTTACCCGGTATTGGCGAAATAGGTACCAATGCTCCTGATGTAATTCAGAACGGGCCAGGTCACTTTATAGCTTCTGGCGATAAAATGCAGTTTGTTATCAATGGGCAAACTGTTAAGCCCATTGTGATTTCACTTCAACCGGTTTCAGCATGGCCTACAGCACCCACCGTTAACACCAAAATTGATTCTATTGTAAAAAGATACAGGGTTGATTTGAACAGGATACATTTAACAGGGTTATCAATGGGTGGGTGGTCAATTGAGAACTATGTGGATGGATATACTCCTTTATATACTAATCGCATTGCTTCCATGGTGGCCATGAGTGCGCCAGGCCCTGATAATGGTAATAGCAATATGAGCCAATTTGCTCAAGGTGGAGGAAAATGGTGGGGCTTCGAAGGAACGCTTGATTATCGCAAAATGGATGAAATTCGGGATGCTATGAATAATGCAGTACCAGGTTCTGCCAGATATTATAATTATGTAGGTGGCCACTGTTGCTGGAATACATGGTACGATCCAAGCTGGAAAGACACCGATGGCGAAAGCATTTATACCTGGATGCTGAAGCAATCGAGAGGTGGGCAAACCAACCAAAATCCTATTGTAAATGCAGGAAGTGATGTGACCATTACGCTCCCTGTTTCAACAGTTTCACTTAACGGGGTTGCCTCTGATCCGGATGGTACCATAGTGTCTTATCAATGGACTAAATTGTCTGGACCCACTGGTGGAACCTTTTCAGCAGCTAATAGTGCAAATACAGATGTTACCGGGCTTACACAAGGAGTATATCAATTTCAGTTAAAAGTGACAGACAATGGCGGTGCAACAGCACAAGCTACAGTGAAGGTAACTGTAAATGCAGCGGCAAATATTCCACCGACAGTAAGTGCAGGAAGCAATCAAACGATTACACTTCCGGTAAGTACAGTTACTTTAACAGGTACAGCTTCAGATTCGGATGGTATTATAGTATCTTACGAATGGACAAGATTATCAGGCCCTTCTGGAGGTACTTTCTCAGCAGCTAATAGCGCAAATACAGATGTATCATCACTTACGCAAGGGGTATATTTATTTCAATTAAAAGTAACAGACAATGGCGGTGCTACAGCTCAGGCCACAGTGCAGGTGACTGTAAACGCAGCAGCAAATATTCCACCGGTTGCCAATGCCGGCGCTGATCAATCTATTACCTTACCAACAAGTTCAGTTTCATTAGCTGGAACGGGAAGTGATGCTGATGGATATATTACAGATTATTTGTGGAGCCAGGTTTCGGGCCCATCTACAGCAAGTATTATCAATCCATCATCAGCTAATACAGATGTTACATCATTGCAAGAAGGAAATTACCAATTTCAATTAAAAGTTACAGATAATTCCGGAGCTACTGCCACAAGTACCATGAACGTAACAGTAAATCCCAAATCCGCATTGTTAGGCTGCGGATGTGATGTTACTTTACCAATTATGCCTGATGGAGGCATTTATTTTACTAATGGGAATAATGGAATAAATGTAAAGCCGGGACAAAAAGTTTGCATTCAGGCAGGAACTTATCCTTACATTAATATTAAGGGTCTTGTGGGAACAGCAGCCCAACCCATTACAATAATAAATTGCGGCGGGCAGGTATTAGTGGGTAGCGGGCCTACTTATTGTATCAGTATTCAAAATAGCCGATTTTTTCGTTTTACAGGAACAGGAACAGATGGTATAAAATATGGCTTTAAATCTTACTGGCCGGGTGGATTTGCCGGATCGGGATTATCTGTGCGAGATAGCTGTACTAATTTTGAAATAGACCACTATGAAGGCCAAAATGTAGAAAATGGAATTTTAGCAAAAATTGACCCATATAATTGTACACCTGGAAACTATAGCACAGGTTGGGTGATTAAAGATATTTCCTATCATGATACTTATATTCATAACACAAAAGGTGAAGCCTATTATATCGGAAATACTGCATCTACTGTAGATGTAAATGATTGTAATGGAAATACAATTACTGTAGAACCTGTAAAGATTGATGGGATTAAGTTTTATAACAACATTTGTGACTCAACTGGTTGGGATGGAATCCAAATTGCTGCTGCTACTCGTGCTGAAGTTTATAACAATCGCGTAACGAATTATGGAATGCAAAATATGAGTACGCAGCAAGCGGGTATTATTCTTGGCGGAAAAAGCAATGGGTCTGTTTATAATAATTATGTAAAAGGCGGAACGGGGCAAGGTATGGTGATAACTGGATATGGAAGAACCAATATTTACAATAATGTAATTATAGATGCAGGTTGGGATAATACATCTGTCAGGCAGGATGCACTTGCAGTGGATGATCGGCCAATGCCTAATAATTTATATACCGGGTTTCAGGTATATATATTTAATAATACTGTGGTGAATGCGGGTAGAAGTAGCATTCATATTTTCAATTCTTATGGAACTATGGCTACTGGTAATAAAGTTTACAATAATTTACTTGTTAAGCCCAATTACAATAGCCCCTATGGAAGCCCTTATTTAAAAGTAGATGGGAATACTGATTTAGATAGTACAAACAATATTCAATTATTACAGATTGCTGATGCAAATTTTGTAAGCGCCAATGATTATCACCTTGCTTACAATTCACCTGCAATTGATAAAGGAAGGGATGTTTACGCTTTGGGTGTTACTACTGATATTGATGGCGTTAGCCGCCCTCAGGGTAATGCCTTTGATGTAGGAGCTTATGAATTTAAATCTGGAGATACTCAAAACAAAAGGCCAGTTGCTCATGCGGGCGCTGATCAAACGATCACACTTCCGGTATCTTCAATACAATTGAATGGTAGTGGCGATGATAGTGATGGAACGATTACTTCTTATTTGTGGACAAAAATTTCCGGCCCTACTTCATACAATATTGTAAATTCTAATGCTGCCTCAAGTGCTGTCAATAATCTGGTAGCAGGTGTGTATTTATTCCAGCTTACTGTTACTGATAATTTAGGCGCTATTGGCCTTGATACTATGCAAGTAACCGTAAATGCAGCTACGAATATACCACCAGTTGCCAATGCAGGTAGCGATCAAACAATAACACTACCATTAAGTACAATTACACTTCGAGGTAGTGGTACTGATGCAGATGGCACAGTTGTATCTTATACGTGGACTAAAGTTTCAGGGCCTTCAGCATTTAATATTGTCAATTCTTCATCTGCAGTTACAGATGTTACCGGATTGGTACAAGGCACATATCAATTTAAGTTAATGGTAATGGATGACCAAGGAGCATTAGGTAATGCAACAGTTCAAATCATTGTAAATCCTGCACCCAACAAACCACCGGTAGCCAATGCCGGAAGTGATCAGGCAATAACGCTACCTATAAGTACCGTTTCTCTGAAAGGTAGTGGTACAGATGAAGATGGCACAGTTGTATCTTATACGTGGACTAAAGTTTCAGGGCCTTCAACATTTAATATTGTCAACTCTTCATCTGCAGTTACAGATGTTACTGGATTGGTACAGGGAACATATCAATTTAAATTAACTGTTACAGATAATCAAGGTGCTTCAGGAAGCGCAACAGTTCAGATTATTGTAAACCCTGCTGCAAATATACCACCTGTAGCCAATGCCGGAAGTGACCAAACGATAACGCTACCTGTAAATACCGTTTCACTTCGGGGTAGTGGTACTGATGCAGATGGAACAGTCGTATCTTATCTATGGA
>JAFDXH010000274.1 GCA_018268075.1 Bacteroidota bacterium
CCTGCAGTTCACCCAGGTGTTCCAGCCTCTCCATAAACAAGCCCGACAATTCCTCCGTCTTATTATCTAATAACAATTGTGCGCCTTTATCAAGCATTGCAGAAAGTTTCAAAATTTCTTCCGGATCCGCAGCGCTTTCTATCCATCCTATTACCTGGTTGGCTTTTACCTGCCGGTTATTTTCAAGGAATAATCCTGAAAGGCGGCCGCTTTGTCTCGAAACTATTTCTTTTGGTGCATTTCTTCCGGTGAGAACCGCATTGCCCTCTATTATATCGGGATACTTAATAAATGAAGCGCAAAAGAACACACCTACTATGACAAGAAGTAAAATCAGTAATGCCCATTTTTCAAACATACCAGGCTTACGGCTAATGATTTCCTGCGTTTCTTCTGAGCGTAACGTAAAATTTTTATTTACTGAAACAGACACCATATCTGTTTCCGAAAGCACTGTTGTATCTGTAATTCTCTTTTTCATCGGCGATCAGTTACCAAGTTCCAACTGGTTTTTTACCAGTTCAAAATATTTTCCTTTAAGCTCTGTCAACTCCTTATGTGTACCTTCCTCCACTATCTTACCTTTTTCCAGCACTACTATTCTATCAGCATTTTTTACCGTGCTTAGCCGGTGTGCTACTATTATCACGGTTCTGCCCTTAAAAAAGTGATCAAGGTTTTCTACGATCACCTTTTCGTTATTGGCATCCAATGCATTGGTCGCTTCATCAAAAAGAAGATATTCCGGATCTTTGTAAACTGCTCTTGCAATAAGCAGTCTCTGTCGCTGTCCCTGGCTTACGCCGGTGCCATCTGCACCAAGTTTAGTATAATAACCGTTGGGTAGCGATTCGATGAAGGTATCAATATTGGCCACTTTGCAACTTCGGAGCAATTTATCATGATCAATATCTCCTTCACCTACCGCTATATTCCGGGCTATGGTATCATTAAAAATATAGCCGTCCTGGAGTACCGCTCCGCATTTTGTCCGCCAGAAAGTATGACCAATAAAGTCAAATTTTATTCCATCTGAATTACCCTCTTGTGCGCCCACTCTTATTTCACCCTGGTAAGTATCATATATCTTCAATAATAGTTTTATAAGTGTGGTTTTTCCACTGCCGCTTGCCCCAACAATAGCCGTTACTTTATTGGCTGGTATCGCAAGGTTTATTTTCTCTAAAACGGGATCATTCCCCGCGCCCGGATATGTAAATGTTACACCGTTTAAGGTAATACTTCTGTCCTCAGGTAATTGTTTTATATACACCTTATCAGGTTTTTCTTCATCTTCCAACCGGTGAATTTCATTCAGCCGCTCCATGCTTATTTTAGCATCCTGGGCGCTTTGCACAAACCCGATCCATTGTTGCACCGGGGCGCTTATCTGCCCGATGATATACTGAACCGCCAGCATTGCTCCAAGAGAGAGTTTACCTTCTATTACAAAGGCCTCAACAATAAAGCTGATCGCTATGCCCTGCGCCTGGTTAATAAATGTCGCTCCCGCTTCCTGCCACTGGCTGTAATTCAAAGTTTTAAAATTGAGCTTAAAAATTCCTGCCTGTATATTCTCCCATTCCCATCTTTTTTGTTTTTGCGCATTGTTAAGCCTCAGTTCCTGCATGCCCTGTATCAACTGGAGTGTTGCGTCATTTTCTTTAGCTGAAAGATGAAAATTCTGATAATTCAACTTTCTTCGTATGCGCAGGAACAGCCCTACCCACAAAAAGTAGATAATGCTGCCTGCACAAAACACAAAAAACAACTGCACATTATATACAATTAATACCACTGCATATATGGCGAAACTGAAAACAGAAAATACTGTAGATAAAGCTGTGCCTGTTAAAAAAGCCTGTATCTGCCTGTGATCGCCTATCCTTTGCAGTGTGTCTCCCGTATGGTGAACATCAAAATAAGAAACCGGTAAACGGGTTAATTTGATCCAGAAATCTGACAGTATCTGGATGTTGAGCATATTGGATATTCTTAACAGCAGCCTGTTCCTGATAAAATCCACAATTGTTCTGCTGAATACCAGCATCAACTGTGCCGCCAGCACAACGGTTACAAAATTCAGGTTTTGTAAATTGATACCATTATCCACCACACTTTGCGTTAAAAAGGGGAAAATAAGCTGCAGCAGCGAGGTGATGAAGAATGCTATAAATACCTGTGCAACATGCCACTTACTTGTAACGAGGTACTGTAATACTATTCGCCAACTCAGCTTATGCTCCTTATTTCCCTCACGCTGAAAGAATAAGGGTGTAGGTTCTAACAACAACGCTATACCCGTATCGTCTCCATCGTCGTTTTTTGAAGCTATCCAATGTGCAAAAATCTCCTGCCGGGTATAAGTTATTATTCCTTTACCGGGATCTGCTATCCTGATTTTATTTTTACCCGCAGAAACCAGTACTACAAAATGATTCTGGTTCCAATGCAAAATGCAGGGAGTTGCCACCTGTTGCAATTGCTGAAAAGAAATTTTAACTCC
>JAFDXH010000275.1 GCA_018268075.1 Bacteroidota bacterium
CCAATAGAAAAAAAAGCAGATAATATAATACAAACGCTGATACATTTAAGACAATACATAAAAAAATCATTGAGTGTTCTTTCAAAGATAGAAAGTATACTCAATGAAATGCAGAATAGTTTAATTCTTGTCTTTCCTAAACAAAGGAGCTATTATCAGTAAGGAGAAGTTATTAATAGATATACAATTGCAAGCAGGGAAACAGCACCTATTATCAATACAGCCCATTCAAGTTTATTATCGGTAATATGCTGACCTTTCAATATTTGGATAGCTCCGTTTTCAGAAGAAAAGTCAATGTTTCCTTCCTCCTGTATATTTCTGTGCTCAGGCAAAACAATATAACTCTTGTTGATAGCCGGGGTTTCATTTTGTGGATATACTTCAGGGCTGATATCAACAGGTAATTCCTTTGCGGCATCCCTTATTTGCACGTGAACAATATTTCTGGAGGTATTTGATTTGATAGTACGTATCAGTGTATTATCTATTGTAGGTTTTAATGCTACAACATGGCGTATATATTTGTCTGAAATTCCCAACGAATCATAATCGCATACATTATCAGACCCTGTTTTTGCAAGTGCGGGTGCACTCGAAATATCAACCACTTTCTGTGCTGTATTATCTATTACAGCTTTATTAACATTTCCCGTGGAAGGAATATAAGCCTCAAGATCTTTTATTTCAGAAGGATACCTCCAGGCACTGCTTTTTCTTTCTATCCACACAAGATCAAATGGTTTTAGTTCCATTTCCTGTAATTCCTCAAGGGAATATGGGCCTGTTTGTTTGTTGTTCCGCAATAACAAATACGCTTTCATGAATGTTGTAGTTTATGATCTAAAGCTCAATAGGCATATTTCAAAGGAAAGGATGATCCTAAGCATTAGTAAGGATTACAGACATTCGTAGGAAAGGACTTATGGGTTAAAGTAGAAGTTGTGCGGGGTTATGCAAAGTTATCGGAGTATTTTAAATAAAAAAACAGTTTACCAAAATTTTCGATAAACTGTTCCTCCAAGTTATTACATAAAATTGAGTAATTTAATATGCCAGCCCAATTTTTAGATTATTTTATCTCTTTTGTGGGAAGGCTGGTCTTCTTTTTGATTTTGACACTTATAACCGTTGTAAACTGCTGCTGATCAGCAACTATTTCAGCAGTATCCAGCTTTTGATTTTCTCCAATAAGTTTATAGTTTTTGTCTCCTGCCGCCTTACCTGCTTCTTCAGCTGTATTCCAATCGGAATTTGCCGACACACTCATGCCGCCTCCATACCTGTTTACATTATCTGCGGCTACCAGGTATTCATATCCTTCCGGAATATCTGAAGTGAAAGCATCGGGTTCATTAATAAATGATATATTCATCTTTTTATAATCCAGATCAATATTATACTCCCTGAAATACCTGATTTGCTTTTCCTTGGCATTGTTTACAAGTGATGCATACGTAAGTTCAGCTTTGGGCGCAAACTGCTTTAACTCACTTAGCTCTGATGGATATTTCCAGGTAATGCTTTCATCTTTTATCCAGATCAAATCAAATTTTTCAAGGCGCATTTGTTTTAAACATTCAACGGAGTAGGGCCCCGATTCAACATTGTTTCTTAATAACAGGTACATTTTCATGATTACAGATTTTAGTGAATTCCATTTCTTAAACCGTAAGTGAAATTACTCATGAAACTGACAAAAGAAACACCTAATCGGCCAGTGAAGGTTATTTTTCGACCAAAAAAATATGCAGCGGCAGGTACTAAACTATAAATTATCTTTTTTAAAAAAAGTAGTCTGAAATATCCATCCCAAAAGTATAACAGCCAATGCACCTATTGCGTTAAGCCACAAAAAACTCAGATCTATTACCTTATTTTCATTTAAGATAAATAATGTTACAACCAGTATTTCTCCGGTAATAGCACCCACAAAAACAGCATTGCTTTTTATTCTCTTTACATAAAAGGCTACAAGAAATACGCCAAGAATAACACCATAAAAAAGTGACCCTAAAATATTAACCGCCTCAATGAGGCTGTTACCAATATTATAGGCAAATTGTGCAACTATTATACAAAAAATGCCCCATGCTATTGTATATTTTCTCGACACGCTATAATCTTCTGCTGCATCCATATTCTTATTGATAAATTTTTTATGAATGTCAACTATAGTACTTGACGACAAAGAGTTTAGCGCGGCCGCTATACTTCCCCATGAAGAAATAAATATTACGGCTATCAGTAACCCGATTAAGCCTTTGGGTAAATAATCTAAAACAAACCTCAGGAAAATATAATTCGTGTCGTTAGTGTCGCCTCCTACTTCAGGCTTACCAATAATAGTTGTTACAGCTTTGCGTAAACTATCTCTCTGCCTGTTTACATTCATCAACTCCATTCTTATACCGGCATCATCTGCATTTTTCGAAACCATTGCCTGGGAAAGCTGTGTCTTTTTCGTTTCGAGTAAATTGTATTGCTGTTGTATAATTTGTAAGCTGTCTTTATATACTGTTTTATTTATTTTAGCTACCTGCGCTTCGTTAAAAAATAACGGAGCGTTATTAAACTGGTAAAAAGCAAAAATTAAAACCCCCAATAACAATATAAAAAATTGCATAGGCACTTTTACCAAACCATTCATCAGTAACCCAAGTCTGCTTTCTTTTATTGATTTAGCCGTTAAATATCTCCCCACCTGGCTTTGGTCTGTTCCGAAATAAGACAACGCAAGAAAAAAACCACCAATAATACCGCTTAGTAAATTATACCTGTCACGCCAGTCGAACCCCTTACCATTTTCAAAACCGGTTGTTATAACATTTGTTCTGCCTGCAGCACCACTAACTTTTAATGCATCAGTAAAACTTACTCCTTCGGGCAAATATTTTACCACAAGATACCCGGCAATAAACAAGCTTACGAATATAATAATGATTTGCAGTTGCTGTGTATATGCAACAGACTTCGCACCCCCCGTTGCAGTGTAAGTAATCAGTAAGCCGCCCATAAAAATATTTGTCCAGTAAATATTCCAGCCAAGC
>JAFDXH010000276.1 GCA_018268075.1 Bacteroidota bacterium
ATGATGACAAAGTAAGTACGGTCGGTTCAACTAATATATCTTATACCTATGACAATAAAGCTTCAAAAGTTGGTGACACAAACATATCCTACACGTACGACAATAAAATTAGTAAAATAGGAAATGTGACGGTCACTTATTGACAGAGAAAAACGGCTTACAACATTGGTATTGCCAATAGTGGGGCTTAACATTGTAGCAATGAGCAGAGGTAATTCTATTGTACTGCGGTTCGGGGCTTGACGAATAAAGCCCAGCTTTAGTTCTTAATATTTAACTTTATCAAAAAGCCAGGCAGCGGTTCCGGGCAGACGGGAATTCTATTTCCCCACCATCGGCAATACCTGTTCGTTGTAGGTAATTCTAAAAAACCTGCAACTTTGCGCATCTGAAGTTATTAACAAACACTTTAACAATCAAAATGAAAGACAACGTTTCACAGGGCCAACAACTGCCTTTATTCTTTAGCAACTTGAAAAGAAACTGTACTATTGGGAAGAAGATGTTAGTGATTCCATTCCTACTAATTTTCTTCAATGCATGTTCGCAAGAGCATGTAATGAATTATAAGGTTCTTACATCCATCTCGAGAATTGTCAAAAATGGTTCTTGGACTAAATGGGCTGAAAAAAATGAAGAAGCTTCAAAAGCGACGATACAATTAGACATTGACAATCTTCAGGTAGTCATGAAGGATAGGGATGGAAAGGCTGTTTTCGAATTGACTGATTTCAAAAAAGAAACGACAAACTTTTGGAAATTTAAATGTTTGGATTATAATAAGCAGGAATGCAATATCACTTTTACTTTTTTCCCAGGTGGCAAAGAAGGAAAGGACGCAACCATGAGCTTAACTTATGCTAATATGCAATCTTTCTTTACACTTAAAAAATAGTCGAGAAGCTTAAGTAAGTGTTCTTTTTTTACTAAACGTTCTTTATGTCGAGGAGGAAGAACTACCTACAACAGGCAGGTTGGCAAAAATGCGGGCAGACGGAATACGTTCGTCAACTTTTGGTTCTTTGTTTTAGCTATTGTTCCGGCAGACGAAACGCTATCGGCAAAATTCTATAACTTGTACTTTAACTAAATAATCAACTTCGGTAGCCGGGCGGGACGGATCGCTATTATCCGCACTTCGCCAACCTGTACCGTTATGTGCCATACGACCAACAGTTTCATCATTGTTGGGGCGACAGTAAAAATGTTCTTTATCATTTATGTTTGACTTGACCCAAAGCCCACGCCGGCTTGACGTTCTTTGTTCAGCGTTTGTACATTTTTTGTTCTATGTTTTTCAATTAGGCTTTGACTACAGGTGGACTTTTGCTCAAGTCACAAGCAAGTGGACACAGTACAAGGTTTGACAATCACTTCAACCTTGACAAAAACTATTGAGCAGCACGACACATACCTTATCAAAATTAATTTCAGGTGACGGACATCAGCACTGACATAAAAAATAATCCTAACGCAGAGTTTCGCTATATTCTTGTTGGCAACATTATAGACAAGCATTACTATGGGGAAGACAAAGAAATTAAAAGCGGGACAAAACAATTTAGAGCAGATGCAAAAGTATATTTGCTTCCTGAATATGGCGGTATGGGACACGAAAATATGCCGGTGTATGGATTGCCACGGAAAAGTTGGAAGAAAATTAAAATTGTCATTCGTCCCGTAATGATTAAGAATGTAAGAGTTAAAAAAACTTTTGACCCAAAGATGATTGAAATGGCAACTGACAATCACTTCTACTCATATTTTGGGAATGACGAGGCTGGACTAAGCAGTTTTGCCGCCTCAATGAATAAAGACAATAAAGAAGTTGCTGAGTGACGAAGTACGGCACATAACAAGTGCATTTGCAATAGCATGGCTGACGGAATAAACTTCGGCTGTAAATCATTGTTCAGCTTTTGTTCGGGCAGACGGTACACTATTCAACATTTGTGCTTAACTTCAACAGTAGTTTTTTAATTGGGCATTTGTTCCGGGCAGACGATTCGCTATTGCCATGCCATCGCAAATGCTTCAACGTTAGTGCCAATATCTCACAACCACAAACGACATTTTTAATATTTCAACCTTAAATTAAATAAAAATCAAGACTGCAAAATGAAAAAGTACAACTTCTATCTAACTGTAATTGCTATTTTAGTGATGACATCTTGTGCATTACAAAAAGGACATATTCAGTTTAACAGCAAGCCGAATGAGGTAATAGCAACGCCAATGATCAAAGAATACATGAAATTACATCCTCATCCTGCTATTGTGTTGAAAGCTCCTAATTCAGAAAATAAATCCACTCAAGCTGATCCTAATTCATACATATATAATACGATTGAAAAGGAATTACTCCTTGCGGGTTTTGATGTTAAAGATCGAGGACTATTTAATGAAGTAGTAAGCAAATCGAATGAAATCAATTACGTTGAGCTAAAAAAATTAACAGGAACAGAATTGATCTTAGAATTAGTTCAAGTTTCTAGAAGCATTGAATATGGTACAAATAAGTATTATGGGAAAGATGGTACAGAAAGAACAAGCAATAATTATACTTTTAAAAAATATGGTGCTGTAATAGAATTTAAGATGACTTTGATTGAAAAAAACCAATATGCAGGTAGTTACTCTTTTAATTATACACCTTGTGGGAAAGTTGATAAAAGTAATTGTGATTGTGAAGTTGCATATAAAGTTGTTCCAGCAAAAATATATCCTCATTTAAGTTCTTGCGGAGGAAATAAAAGCTCACAAAAGATGGCATATGAATACGTTTCTCAAAATATTATGGAAGAGCTTGTCAGAAATGGTGTTAGACAAATGATAGCGGAAATAAAAAAATGACGAATAGTATAGTTATACATATTTGCAGCTTTTAGAGACACAAGAAAATACTGGCACTAACAGGCAGGTTGGCAAAAATGCGGGCAGACGAAATACGTTCGTCAACTTTTGATTCTTTGTTGGGGCTTTTGTTCCGTCAGACGGAAGGCAATCAGCAAAAAACTATAACTTGTACTTTAATTAAAAAATCAACTTCGGTAGCCGAGCGGGACGGATCGCTATTATCCGCACTTCGCCAACCTGTACCGTTGCAGGCAATGCAGTTCGTAACTCAGGTGCAAGTTTCCATATAATTTTCAGGCAGCTTTCGCGGGAGAGATTACGCCGCGTTTATAATGGTTGCCTTTTGGACAAAGGGTTTTAAGGACAGTTTTTACAGTGATACCGGTTTCATATTTGCGGCTTTGTTTGGGCGATTGTGGACAATAATTTTGCAGTCGCTGCATTTTTGGACACTGGTTGTTAAAGACAAATTTTTTGGGGTAATCTTTTTATTTTTTGCAAGCCGCTTTTTACGACAATGGACAAAGACTCATCATTGCTGCATTTTGGCAATCAGTTCCGGGGCGACATAGTACCGCGGACTTTTAGTTGCTGATTTTTTGAAAATGGTCGTAGGAAAAAATTTTATTGCTAAGTTGCCATATTAATTCAATCCGTTTCGGGCGACCGTGGACAATAAATTCTTTGTCGCTGTATTTTTTGACACAGGGTTTTGGTGACAAATTTTTTAGTGCAATCTTATACATTTTTTCAGCCAGGTTTTGGGCGACAAAGACGTTTATAAATATTAACTCGCTAAAATTAAGTGCAAAGCCTGCAACATTGGGTTTTATGCAAGTTGGGCAGACGGCGTAACAATGAGCATTTGTAATGCTATTCATCTTTTGTTCCGGGCCAGACGAATAACTATCGGCTTTTGTTCTTAAATTCATCAAAATATTTTCAATCGGCAGCGGTTCGGGCAGACAGAATATAAATTCCCAACCTGCAGAAAGCCCTGACGTTAGCGGTAATTTTAAAAGACCAAAACTATCAATATGCAAGAGGTTGTAAATTTTCTCTCAAACTACTTTAGTGTTACGACTGTTATTGGATTAATAGCAGCCATAATTGCGGGAGTTATTTTTGTAATCTATACGCAAAATAAACTCTCAAAAATTAAA
>JAFDXH010000277.1 GCA_018268075.1 Bacteroidota bacterium
CTTAAAAAATCGGGCAAGTTGAATGCTTGATTTTATTCTGCTTCTTAGTCTGCCATTAACGTCAGTTTTCTTTTAAAAGCAATCAAAAAAAATCAGCAAGTTAGTCGGCTGGCACAAACCCACGCTTTAAAAAAAACAAGGAACTACGGCATAAACACAAACCTACCGCACAAGGCTATCTTTTATTCCGTTCCTCCTTGTTTTTTTAGCTACGCCGCCTGTTGTATGTGCTTTCTTTTTTTTCCTTTTTTCTTTTAAAAATTAAATTTTATTTACAATGAAAAATGCAAATGACTATTTCGGAAGCAGCAACGGTTCAGAAAATTTCTATGTGCAAAAGCCTTCATTAATTCTTTACACAGATGGAGTGAAAGACTTAGCTGAAACATGCAGTGCCTATTGGCTTATTGATTTAATCGTTAGCCATCAGTGCCACAGGGAAATTAATCTTGAACGCTTTCAGGTTTGGGATTTAAAGAGAGTGAAGGATGATGTTTTCACTATCCTTTGCACAGATGGAAACAAGAACAGGGTTACAGGTCAGGAAATACCCTTTAGCGATTTTCCCTATGACATAGCCACGTTATGGCTTGTTGATGGCTGCATTATGCTACCGAAAGAATATTGAAAAAGGGCGGGCAGCAATGTCCGCTTTTTTGTTCAACTGCACGACCCTGTAATATCAATACATCTTTTGCCCATGTGTTTTTTATACAGCAAAAATAGCTACGGCAGCCCACCGCACAGACCCGACTAAAAAAACCAAAAGACTACGGCATAAACACAGACCCGGCACACAAAGCCATCTTTTATTCCGTTTCCTTTTGGTTTTTTATCTGCCTTCGCTGGTGAGAAGCTTATAAAAAATTTACATTATGCAAAAGCAGCTTCGTATTATTTCCAGTGGTCGTTTGGCAGTTTGTCCATTCAGCAGTTCCCATTTTCCAGTTCCGCCAGTTCCAGCTTTTATTTTCGGCAGGCATCTTGGCAGGCGTCCTGTTTATTATCGTTATCGTGGTGTTCGGGTTTTCGCTTTAGGTTCTTCCGGCTGGTTTGTTCATTGCTTTCCATCAGGTCGCCGCCTTCTTTCTGCATTGCCCTTTTAGGGGCTTTGCAGAAAATAAAAAAGCCTTCCCAAAAATGAGAAGGCTTTTGAGCAAAAGCATTTTCAATATTACGCTACCTCAATTATTGCAAGGGCATTGTATGCACCATTGTTTAATGAGTATTGAACAGAGTTTACCTCTTGGAAAAACTCTACTTGTAAAAAGTAAAGCTTTGTGCCTGTACCTGTCGGTACAGCAGCAGGGGTAAGGGTTACAGCAGTTGAAGTACCATCAATAGGAAGGTTTACTTCATTACTATATTGGGTATCGCTGATACCCAAATCAAAATCAATGATTGAATAGGCACTTTTTACCGTTACATGAGTTGCCCCTGACGGTGCAGCAATATCATTGATAGGAACAAGGTTAGCAATACTTACTACACCTGTTGCAGTTGTCACTGTGTAAGGTTTGTAAAATACAGCACCTAAAATTGCTTTGTCATTGAAATTAAAGTTTTTCAATAGTGCCTGACCTTCAGGTGTAGCAACACCAACATCCACAGTTCGTTCACCCCTTGCACTTGTAGTGTCAAGGTTTTTTATCTGTGTCATAATCTGTGTTACTCTTGCAGTAACACGGTTATCAGATGCAGAAGAAACCATGTTTCTTATTGCATCCCTTAATACTTTGCCTGCTGTAGCAGCAGAACCAAATTCAGAACCGTTTTCTTTAGTCCTGGCAAAAGCTGGGTCGTTAGCAATTCTATCACCGCTTACACCGCCTTTGGTACGAACCAAATAACCGTCCTGACTTTTGTAGAAGGTCATATCCTGTAATGTTCCTTCAATTTTTAAAATGCCATTTAATTTAGCCATTGTTATGAAATTTATTGAGTTAATAAATACGATTACATCCTTTACAATACTTTACCTTGTTTCGGCTGTTATAGCCTCTCCAGAGCGATGGAGGGCATACTTTTAAAGTTCCACATGCCCATACCCCTAATTTGTCGCTAATGGCTTGCTGCATCATTGTATCAAGCATTGTTTCCTTATCATAGTTCACATAATGCCAAGCCCAACCATTACGGATAATAATACTATCCAATCGCAAGCCATTGAGCCTTGCACTAACCAGCACCCTGCCATACAAATCTTTTCCTGTGCTGTCATACACTACTATTTTTCCAATGATTAAAGAACTTACAAACTGGTAAGCACCATATCCACCGTTTTGTTTTAATTCAGGTGCATCAATCTTATTTAGCCTTACAGTAAAAGACCTGTTACCAGTTTTGAAAACATAAGTATCTCCATCTTTCACCCTAACAACCCTTGCGGTTTGTTGTGCATTGCTCTGTGCTAAAAAGCACATCGCAAACACTGCTGAAACAAGGGTAGCTTTTACCTTCATACATCAAAACTATTTCAGCTTTAAAGCCATAAATCAATACTGCTTTTTCAGCTTGTCATCCGTGCCGATTTTGCCACCCCTTGCAGATTATTCCTTTTAAATTCTTTAGTAATTTTGTACAGCTTCGCTATACCAACAGTATGGATGAAGTACAGATAAAGTATCAAATGCAATAAATAAGATGGAGAGACTATGTATTTACCCTAAAGATGTTCAGGTTGTTACCGGAAGAAGTGAAAGGTACGGTCGCAGCCTGATTAGGCAGATTAAAAAGAAGTTCTCTAAGGAGAACCACCAGCTTGTAACAATAGAGGAGTTTTGCCAGTACACAGGTTTGTGCATTCACTCTGTTAGGCAGGTGTTGTTGTATTAATTTGGGTTTTGGGTTTAACTTCTTTCTTTTTTGCAAAAAGAAAGAAGCAAAGAAAAACTTCCCTTGTGTTCGGTCAGGTCTTGGTTAGAAGCCTGTAAGGGAGTATAAATACAGTAGCTACGCTACTTTCAGATGTTTGGGTAAGGCAATTGGTTCAAGTAGTTTAACTGGTATAACTGCCTTTAATTCATATATTTTCTTGAATTTCTCAACTAATTGGTTTGAAAACTGTACTATTGGGGTCACCATTAAAAAAAGCTTCAAATTTTTGAAGCTTTTTTAGTTTTATATCTATCGTTATTCTTGCATAGTTTATTATTTTAATTATTGGGTGGAATATGGCAGGGCTTGCCTTTTGTTGGTCC
>JAFDXH010000278.1 GCA_018268075.1 Bacteroidota bacterium
AGCCAATAACGAGAAGTTATAAAGGTTATAAAGGCATTAGATTTTGCCAATTGAGCTGCACAAATAAAGAAGTAATAATAAATATAAGCTTTCCCGTCAAATATTGCAGGATATGTTCTTTTAAACACTTCTTTATCTTCTGATGAATACATTTTGAAATTTAAATATGGAGGATTCCCAATTACAATATCAAACCCATTATCAGGATTAAGTTCTTTATTCATTACTTCCGGAAAATTCAATTTCCAGTCAAAAAAATCTAAGGGCTTATTGGGCTGCTCTTTCAATTTTTCAAGTTTCTTAACTGCTTTGTCATAGCCAGCTAACTGGGTGGTAGTTTCGGCTGTTTGTTGCTTTTGTTTAGCGGTTTGTTCAAACAGGCTGATGTTGCTTACCGATTTTTGACTGTATTTGTATTTATCTAACTGCAACTGGCTTATCAGCACTTCAATTTTTAAATTGCGTATTTCATTTTGAAGTTTTGGTTTATCACCTTTATAATTAAAAAACAGCTTTTGCTTTGCAAATAATTTTTCAAGGTTGCTGTGAATTTGCTGTTGTAATTTCTTTGTTGCATCAGTACCTGCTTTTACCTCCCAATCAATATCGATTACTTCATCATCAAACTTGCTCACTAAACTATTTCCTGTTAATATTTTATAATCGAGGTTAGGCAGGGCTTTGGGTATTTGTTCATCTACAATCAGGCTGAGCCAGAAACGCAGCCTTGCAATGTCTACTGCACCATGTTCAATGTCTACACCATAAATACTGTTTTGAATAATATTGAGCTTTACATTGCTGCGATAGTTTTGAGGGTCGTAATCTTTTAAATGAAACAATTCATTGCTGGTGGTAAATACAAAATCATGCAACACCATTTTTAATGCAAATATTTCCTGCATCAAACCCATAGTGACAGCACCCGAACCAATGGCAGGGTCGCAAACTTTAACTGTATCTAAAAGCCCGTCAATTGCTTTTGCATTTTGAAAAATGAACTCATTGGCATTTTTATTTTTTACAAAGTCTTCGATTTCCTGCCGCTTAATATTATCCCTTACGTCGGTTTGGGTTAATGCCAATTGTTGAGGCTTGCTTTTTGGCTTAGCCGTTTTTAAGCCTTTATCTGTATAGCCAAGTGGCACTTCAAATACATTCAGTTTTGTATTGAGGTATTCAATTAAACTCTCCTGGCACATGTAATGAACAATTTCCTTAGGTGTATAGTATGCACCTTTGTCCTTATTGTCTTCAAGTAAGTTTTCAAAAATATGCCCCAGCATTTCGGGGTCAACAGCTACGGTATGGTCATCCGGGCTGTCTTCATAAATAGTAAAATTAAAAGCATTCAAAAAGTCCAGAAAGCCTCTATGTTTTGGGTCTTCATCATTGGCTTTGTTATGAAATAACTTTGCTGGGAAAGTAATTGTTTTATTATCAAATTTTTCTTTCTCAAACAAGCCCCCGTTCAAAAAAGGTACACATACAACTTCCTTTTTCCCATCTTTAAAATGTAATGTATAAAGGTCGCCGGTTCTTTGTGTATTTAATGCCTCAAAAAATAACTTGCAAAGATGATTAGGATAAAAGGTTTCATTTGCTCCGCTCTTTTGGAAAAGGTTCATGATGAAATTTAAATCACCATCAACATATTTTGTAGTGCTTGCAGCTAACCAGCCTTTCTTTTGTACAAAGAAAAGGAATACGATTCTACCCAAAGTTTTCTTAACAAAATCACGGATTGGTTTGTATTCTGCTGCGTTTTCATCTTTTTGTTTCTCTATACCAAAAGCACTGCTACGAAAATTGCTATTTATCAGATAGCTGTTGAATGCCTGATAATGGAGCTTATATTCATCAAAAAAAGATTTGCTTAATTTTTCTACCGAGAAAGCCTTCACCAAATTGTCAAGGCTAATATCTTTCAATGCTTCTAATTCTGCAAAGCGTTCACTTGCTGTACGGCAGGTTTCGGATGGACCTAACAGGTAGGTGTATCGTTTAGCATTGGTTTTTACCTGTTCAATTTTATCATCAATTATTTTACTATCACTTGCTACCAAACTAAGCCGCCACACATTTTTATCTTCCGGCTGTTGGAAATTTACCAAAATTGCCTGCCCGGCAGTTAGCAATTTGCGAACATACTGCTGTATGCTTACTTTATTATACTCTAATCTTACACCGGGGTTCAATAATATTTCATAACATTTAACTGTAGTTGTATCATCCAAATCAATCTGGCCGTAGCATTTCACTGATTTAATTATCCTTAGTTCTGTTGTGTTGGCTTTGTTGGTTTCAATTACAGGAGATTGGTAAATTTTAACCCTATTGGTAAAAACAGGGTATAATATACTTTTGATAAATAATGGCAATTCATAGGTTTTTTGAAATGCCTGTTGCAATTGAATTTTTCCCGCCATAAGTTATTTGATGCTTACTGTCAGCACAATTTTAGGGTTAATAATACTGCGTTCCTGCTCTTTCTTTTCAGCCTTACTTGTGATATTGAAATTGTACCTGTCAATAATTTCAGTAAATAGTTTATCGTAAAATTCTAAAGGCTTAGCTGTTATTAAAGTAGTGTGTTGAGTAAAGAAATCATTTATAGCTTTCGGCAATCCTTTACTATTGAATGTTCCTGATTCTATTGCTTTAATTACTTTTTTTAGTGTTTCTTTTTTCTGTGGAGTGGGTGAATGTTTAATAGCAAAATTGATATTTGTAATTGCCTTATTCTCCGCAGGGCTAATATTCTTTTTGGTTACATCAGTAAAATTGCTTTGAATGGCTTCACTCTTAAACTGCCCGTAGGCTGTTTGTGCCTGTGTATAATGTAATTCATGCAGCTTGATTGGCCTTTCATCCACAGTAGCTTTAAATATTTTGGCTGCATCCAGAAATCCTAATTCCTGTGGATTTAATGCCTTTGAAACAAAGCAGAATATTCCCGGATGATTATCAGCTTTGAGGTAACAAAGCGAAGATTCATTTAATTGCAATGGGATTGGCTTTTCTACCTGTAACAATATTTCCTTCGTTAATAGATTGTCTTCTTCTCTGCCAACTCTTGCCTTATTAGGTATAGCTGCAATAGCATCAAACTGTTTGCGATTGGCTTTTTTAAATGCCCTCAATTCATTGAGATATTTAAGTATTTCACTTTCTTCCTGTTGAATTTTAGCACCATATAAAGCTCCTTCACCAACTTCCTCTACCAAAGAGAAAATTCTATTGTCTTCTCCAAAGGCAGTATGAAATGCTTGTAATTTTCTTAAAGCTGCCTGAACCAATCTTATTTGAGCATTACCGTGAGCACTTGGATAATAGTTATACACATAAATTTGCTTTGCCTTTGTACCAATCCTGTTTACCCTTCCTATCCGTTGCATCAACCTTGTACTGTTCCAGGGAACGTCATAATTGATAATGAGATTACTCCTATGAAGATTTACACCTTCTGCCAGCACCTCTGTTGTGATGATAATATCATAATCATATTGCCATAATTCTTCATCAACATTAGCATCAAAGTTGTACCTGATTGTTGCAGCTTCAGTTTCCCTGTTGTGTGAACTAATTGAAAGAATTTTTGAATACCCTGCTTCTTCCAATCTTGCTTTTACCTCATGGGCAGTATCAGTGCTTTCTGTGAAAATTACCAGTTTGCCACTATGATTTTTTGATTTCTTAAAAAAAGTATTTTCAATGTTCTTCAGAAACTCATTCATTTTCGGGTCGTAGGTTATGTTACCCCATCTTTTCAGTAAAGAATCAATTTTCCTTTTATCAGACTTTAGCTTTTTAATAAAATCCTCTGTAAAAGCATCTGCCTTAAATTCTTTGTTATTACCACCCTTCTGTTCTATTTTCTTCAATATTGCATCATCAGACAATCCATCTTCTTTCAATTTATTGATGTCTAAATCGGGAGCAATAAAAACCCTGTCATTAGCAAACATGTCCAACATATTTTGACAGGATTTTTGAAACCTGCCTAATG
>JAFDXH010000279.1 GCA_018268075.1 Bacteroidota bacterium
CAATGACCAGCAATTAGTTGCCTATAAACATTCAGGTTTCTGGAAGTGCATGGATGCTATGCGCGATAAAATAGAATTAGAAGAACTTTGGAGCAATAATAAAGCGAAATGGAAAGTTTGGTAAATCAAAAAAGTCTTGAAAAATTTTATAAGGGTAAAAAGGTATTTGTTACAGGGCATACCGGATTCAAAGGTGCATGGTTGATATCATGGTTACACCTATTGGGCGCAGAAATAAAAGGCTATTCGCTTGCTCCGCAAAATGAAATTTGCCTGTACAATATAGTAAGCGCACAAATACCACATACAAGTGTAATCGCAGACATACGTAATAAGGAAAAACTGAAAACAGAAATCGAAAAATTTCAACCCGATTTTATTTTTCATCTGGCCGCTCAGGCTTTGGTGAGGCGCTCTTATGAGAACCCTTCAGAAACCTTTGACACTAATGTATTGGGCACTACCAATCTGCTGAATTCATTGATAACCTATACCCCCAAATGCACCGTTTTGATTGTAACAACTGATAAGGTTTATGAGAACAGAGAAAAATTTATTTCATATAAAGAGACCGATCGGCTTGGAGGTTTTGATCCTTACAGTGCAAGTAAAGCATGTGCTGAAATAGCCACCGGATCTTTTATCAATTCCTTTTTCCCAAAGGATAAGTATAAAAAACACAAAAAGATTATTTTAACAGCTAGAGCAGGAAATGTAATAGGCGGTGGTGATTGGAGTGAAGACAGGATCATTCCGGATATCGTGAATCACCTTAAAATGAAAAAGAAAATTCCCGTTAGAAATCCACAAGCCATAAGGCCTTGGCAGCACGTTTTGGAACCACTTGGGGCCTACCTTTTGAGTGCAGGATTAATGAATAGCCATCCGGGGAAATATGGTCGGTCTTTTAATTTTGGTCCACAGAAAAATGATCACATTACAGTAAAAAAATTGGTAGAAATTGCAATAAATTGCTGGGGAGAAGGAGATTGGGAAAATGTCAATAATAAAAATCAGCCCCATGAAGCGGGGATTCTGCAATTAGATATTAACCTTGCAAAAAAAGAATTGAATTGGAAACCAAAATTAAAAAGTAAAGAAGCCATTCAATGGACAATTGATTGGTACAGGCAAAATACTGATCAATATAATTTTACAATTGCCCAAATTAAAAAATACGCATTACTTTGATTTTTAATTCAACTTTTTTGGAAGGCCTTTATACCATAGAGCTATCTCCGATAATGGATGAAAGAGGTTGGTTTTCGCGTACTTATTGCAAAAAGGAATTTGAAAATATAGGATTCAGAGAGGAATGGGTGCAATTCAATCATTCTTACACTAAACAATGTGGAACCTTTAGGGGTATGCATTATCAAATGCCACCCCATAGCGAGGCTAAACTGATAAGGTGTATTTCAGGAGCTGTTTATGATGTGGCTATTGATATCAGAAAAGGGTCGCCAACCTTCTTGCAATGGTTTGGTACGAATCTAAGTGCAGAGAATAAAAAAATGATTCTTATTCCGAAGGGTTTTGCTCATGGCTTTCAGGCTTTAGCGAATGATTCAGAATTGCTCTATCATCATACAGATTTTTATACACCAAGCTCAGAAGGTGCTATAAGGTATGATGACCCAATGGTAAATATTAAGTGGCCATTAGAAATAAGAAATGTTTCAGAAAAGGATTCTAATCACCCCTATTTAACTAATGATTTTAAAGGAATATAAAAATGAAATGTAGATTTTGTAATACAGAACTTAAGTATGAATTTATAGACCTGGTGAATTCGCCAGCATCTAATTCCTTTTTAACCAAAGAGCAGTTGAGTGAACCCGAAACTTTTTTTCCATTAAAAGTATTTACATGCACTAATTGTTTTCTGGTACAAGTGGATGAGTATAAAAAATCCGGAGATATTTTTAATAGCGATTATGTTTATTTTTCTTCTTTTAGCAAAAGCTGGCTGCAGCATGCAAAGGAATATACTGAAAAAATGATTGCAAGATTTGGACTGCATAATCACTCATTGGTTGTAGAGGTTGCTTCTAATGATGGGTACTTACTTCAGTATTTTAAAGAAAAAAATATACCTGTTCTTGGAATAGAACCCACAAAAAACACTGCTGATGCTGCAAAAGCAAAGGGAATAGATTCTATAGTTGATTTTTTTGGTGTGAAACTGGCAGAAGAGTTGGTGCAAAAAAATATTAAAGCTGATTTGTTACTTGGTAATAATGTACTTGCACATGTGCCAGACATTATTGATTTTGTAGGTGGAATGAAAATCCTGCTAAAGCCACAAGGCGTCATTACAATGGAATTCCCACATGTGATGCAACTGATAGACAATAATCAGTTTGACACAATTTATCACGAGCATTTCTCTTACCTGTCTTTCTATACGGTAAGCCACATTTTTGAGTCGCAGGGGCTGAAACTTTTTGATGTGGAAGAGCTTTCAACACATGGGGGTTCACTTAGAATTTATGCATGCCATCAGGAAGATGATTCAAAGGAAATAGAAGAAAACGTGTACGACCTTCAAAAAAAGGAAGCTGCAAAAGGAATCACTGATTTAAGCTATTACAGTGGGTTTACCGACAAAGCGCTTCGGGTAAAATTAGACCTACTTGACTTTTTAATAAAGCAACACCGAGAAAATAAAAAAGTGGCTGCGTATGGTGCTGCTGCAAAGGGAAATACGCTGCTTAATTATTGCGGGATTAAAAATGATCTAATAGAGTATGTGGTAGATGCTAATCCTAATAAACGAAATAAATTTTTGCCGGCTAGCCATATCCCTGTTTTAGACGAAAATTTTCTAAAGCAGAACAAGCCGGATTATGTAATTATTTTGCCCTGGAACCTACAGAAAGAAGTAATTGCTCAGTTAGATTATATCAGAAATTGGGGAGGCAAGTTTGTAATTCCGATTCCTGAATTAACAATAATTGATTAAGCGATGAAAGTACTGATAACCGGTGCATCGGGTTTTATTGGTAATCATGTAACCGCTCATCTACTTACAAATGGACATGAAGTAATCGCTACATCTTCCAGCCAGGAAAAGGCAAGGCAGCACAAATGGTTTAAAGAGGTGGCTTATGTTCCGCTGAATTTGAATGAACTTGATCCCGAGGTTAATTA
>JAFDXH010000027.1 GCA_018268075.1 Bacteroidota bacterium
ATAAACTGGAATCTTATACCGCAGAAACAGTTGAAGTGAATGGTATATCAATTCCTGTTGGAAGAGGGTATAGAGAGGTTATTGAAACACTTTAATGCCAACAGGCATTTTTTTTATTCTTGCTTTTGTGCGCATGTGCCAGTCGATTTAATCTGCTGACAGTAATTCCATCAACCTATAATTAATATAGTAAGTTGTTCTCCCCATTTTTTGAGGCTTTACAATATTGGCATCGGTTAGTTTTTTTAACCAGGTTGATGCAGTTTGCCTATGTGCTATCCCTCTTTTTTCCAGCAACTCAATTTTTAGGTAAGGCAAAGTGAACATCAGCTGCAGCAATTCATAACTGAATGAGGCCCCCAACACTTATTTCATCTGCTTCTCAAATTCTTCCTTCAATAAGAGCATTGCCCTTATCTTTTTAGTAGTAAGCTGTGCTGTTTCAATTAGTGCGGTAAGTATATACATTATCCAGTCGTGCCAATTCTCTTTTTCCGTAACAGTTCTTAATAACTGATAGTATTCAGCTTTGTATTTTACAATGTAAGAACTGAGGTAAAGCACCGGCTGTGATAATAATTCCTGCTGTACCAGGTACAATGCGTTTATTATTCTTCCTGTTCTTCCATTATCATCTGCAAAGGGGTGTATGGCTTCAAACTGGTAATGTATTAAGGCCATTTTTACCAAAGGGTCTAACACTGATAATTCCGAGTTATTTATAAACTGCTCCAGTGCATTTAATTTATCTCTCAGAACATCTTCACAACAAGGTGGTGTATAAATTATTTCGCCGTTGATTGCGTTTTTTAATGCAGTGCCGGATGTATTTCTTACTAACCGGTTCGACATTATTATTACTTCATGGTGAAATTAATGCCTTTTTTCAACATTAAATAAATTTCATGTTGAAATAGCCATACCTACCGATGGGTAATAATGAAAAAAAGGTGATTTTCTACACTATTCTTAAAGCTCCTAAGAGAATTATTCTATCAAAAGGAGAAGATTTCGGCCCATTCCGGACATATTTCAAGAGAAAGTCTATTGCTTTTCCATGAACTTACTAATCAATTTATCATTTAAATGACTTTTCAGGTTGGTATAATTTTTATACGAAATTATGGTACATAAATGTTCAAAATTTTTCAATTCTGAAAAGTCTTTTACATCAATTTTCTTATCTGTTATTAAGAATAAATGCTTTCCAATCTTGTTCAATTTTGTCAAATACTTTAAGAAATCATCTGGTCTCAATAATCGTTTTTATGTATAAATAAAAACTTCAAATGTGTACTTGATTTAAGAATACTTCTTTTAGGCAAACAACGCTTTTTTCAATGCCAATGCTCCTTGTTCACTGGAAAATTTAATGGCCGGGATGTGGTCAAGAGGATTCAACAAACCATAATCGTGGATAAAGCCGTTATAAGTTTCAATAGTTACAGGTACGCCAGCTTCATCCATTTTTCTTGCATATGCCAGCCCTTCATCTAACAAAATATCGTTTTCGGCTAATTGAACCAATGCAGGTGGTAAACCTTTTAGTTGCGCTAACGATGCATTGAATGGCGTTGCATAATATTCTTTCCTTTTTTCTACATCCGGTAAATAATTATCCCACATCCATTTCATTAAAGAGGCCGTTAAGAATCTGCCATCTGCATATTTCTGCCAGGATTCACGACTGAAATCAGCATCGGTTACAGGCCATAAAAGCAATTGAAATTTAATTTCCGGACCACCTTTATCTTTTGCCATGTGGCAAAGTACGGCTGTCATGTTTCCACCAACACTATTACCTGCTGCAGCCATATTTTTTCCGTCAACGCCAATTTCAACGCCATTTTCAGCAACCCATTTTGCTGCTGCGTAGATTTGATTAATTGCCGTTGGGTATTTTGCTTCAGGCGAAGGAGTATAATCTGTAAAAACGGCCGCTGCACCACTATTTACCACCAAATCTCTAACTAATCTTCTGTGTGTAGGATAATCGCCTAGAATCCAACCACCGCCATGTGTAAACATGAATACAGGCAGTTTTTCCGAAGCTGTTTTTGCAGGTTTAACAATATGAATGTTTACGGTAATACCATCCTGGGTAATTTGTCTTTCGGTTTCTATTATGTCTGAAAAATCAAATTCCACTGATTTTTGAGCATCTACCAAAACCTGCCTTGCATCTTGTGGCGTCATTGTTTCCAAAGGTTTACCACCACTGTTGTTCAATGCGTTTAGGAATTCTCTGATTTCTCTTAAAATTTGCGGGTCTTTTTCCGCTGGTAAGAACTGTGACATCGCTTTAATTTTTAATTGTGAATATTGATTTTTATTTATTAAAAAACTTTTAATTTATTTCTCTAATTCTTTGGCTACTACCTTTGCCATTTCTTTGGAACTGAAAGGATTTTGTCCTGTTACCAAATTTCCGTCAACCACAACTTGCGAAGTCATTGGAATAAATGCTTTATCATAAATAACACCTCTTTCTTTTAATGCAGCTTCCAAATTAAAGGGTACTTCTCTTTTTCTGCGAGCAATGCTTTCTTCGAACCAATCAAATCCTGTGAGTTTTTTACCAGTAATCAGATATTTTCCGTTTGGCAATTTTACATTCAACAATCCGCCAACACCGTGACAAATCGCAGCTACCATTTTTCCACTTTCGTACTGGTTTGCAATAATGTTTTGCAAGTTTGCATCATCCGGAAAATCATACATCGTAGCATGTCCCCCTGCCAAATACACACAATCAAAAGATTCGTTTTCTACTTCAGCTAAACTTTTGGAATGATTGAGTTCTTCCATAAAAACAGGGCTTTCGTAATAATCTTTTGTCATTTTATCCAGTACCAAAGGTTTTAAACTTTCCGGGTCAATAGGAACTGCACCGCCTTTGGGACTGGCAATGGTAACATTCCAACCTTTTTCTTTTGCAGTATGGTAAATATGGGTTAGTTCACTTAGCCATAAACCTGTATTTAAACCGCTTGCATAATGACCAACATTGGTAACGATTAATAGTAAATTTTTCATTTTTGTTTATTTTGAAGTCCTGAATTGTTATGCAAAAATCTATCTTTCAACTACAGGGAGAGTAACTTAATTAATGAAGATTGTAACCGAATCTCTGTTTGTTAAAATGGGGTACTATGTATTAGTTAGATTTATCTCAATAGTGCTTAGCGGTTCTAATCTATAAAGAGGTTATGGTAAGCAATGTTGATGCAAAACCTTGTTTAAGTGTGGCTTTTTTCTGTGAAATTAATTGAAAGAAGCTCTAAACTCCAAAGGTGAAACGGAAGCACGGCTTTTAAACAGACGATGAAAACTTTGTGGATGCTCAAACCCTAATTGATAAGCTATTTCAGAAACGGATAATTTGGTGGTTGACAAAAGTTCTTTTGCTTTTTCGATTACCCTATGCTGAATATGCTGCTGTGTAGTTTGACCAGTTTGCACCCTTAACATATCACTTAAATAATTCGGGCTTAAATTCAATGCGGAAGCAATAAATTGTACGGTCGGAATACCTCTCTCTATCAAATCATCTTCTTTAAAATATGCATCCAACAGGCCTTCTAATTTGGTCAACAAATCAGTATTGATTTTTTTCCTGGTAAGAAATTGACGATTATAGAAACGGTCGCAGTATTTTAGCAATAAATCGATATTGGAGACCAATAAGTCTTGTGTAAATGCATCTATATTAGTATTTATTTCACCGCTTACGTTTTCAATAATATCCATTATTGATTTTTCTTCTTTTTCGGAAAGGTGTAAAGCTTCGTTGGTAGCATAGGAAAAATAGCCGTAATCTTTTATTTGTTTAGCCAAAGGAAAACCTTGTAAAAAATCTGGGTGAATGACCAGGACAAAACCTTTTACACCGTTCAACAAAACATCTTCAAATTGCATTACCTGATGCGGTGCTATAAAGTACATGATACCGTTATCAAAATCATAATATTGCTGACCGTATCTGCATTTTCCTCCTGCACAATCTTTCTTTAATGCCACAACATAAAAATCGGTTGTTACAGCACTCAAAATGGTTTCTGGCTCTAATTTCACATCATCAAAATTAAATACACTAATCAATGGATGGGAGGGTTTGCCCAATCCTAAAAATTGATGCAATGCGCTAATAGACGATACTTTAGCAGGAGCTTTCATATTTTGATTTTCTGACTTGTACATAGCTAATTTAATTCTTTATTTTTGATTGCTCTGTCCGTTTTTGATTTGTTCAATTCCCTGCCTGTATGTTGTTGCCTGAAAATTCGGGAAGCGTTTCTTGAATTTGGAATCATCAAACAAATTATCATAAGCGTATCTTGGTAACAATTCCAATAGCTCTTTTGCTTTTGGATTAAACCATGCTGTTATTTCCAAAGCGAATTTTGGCACTACGGAATATTTCAATTCTTTACCATAAATTGTAGAAGCCAGTTTGATAAATTCTTTGTAAGTCGGGTGGCTCTCATCAATAGGCAGATGCCAGGTTTGACCATAGGCATCCGGTGTATTTCCGATTAAAGCTGTGGCACGGCTTGCATCGGGTGTCCAAATCAAACTTCTTTTTTTATGGGCAGAAATAGGAACTTTTAGTTTCTTTCCCTCTTTGATGTTATTAAAAATAAATGTGTTGGTTATGCTCTGCGTTTTTGCCGGACCATAAAATTCAGGGGCTCTGCAGATAACAGCTTCTAATTCGTCTGATTGTATTTCCTTCAAAACCATTTCCGCCATTGTTCTGCGTACGCTTGCTTTCCTTCCAAAGGGTTGAAATGGTGTGTCCTCCGTTAAAATTCGGTTGTCTTGCGGATACATATAGGTATTGTCAAAGAAAACCAACTTAGTGCCATTGACTTTACAAGCCTCAATCACATTTTGTAGGATTTTAGGAAAAAGACTTTCCCATAAATCTGAACTAATCGGCAGCCCCAAAGTGAAGTACGCTATTTCTGCACCTTTTACTGCTTCAATCGCTTTTTCTCTGATGGTCAGGTCAGCCGAAAACACTTCGTCCGTATCGTTTACTTTTTGTGCTTCTTTACTTACAATTCTTATATCTGAATTGAAATTTCGTTTCAGCTCTCTTGCTAATTCTTCGCCAATCTGTCCATTGGCGCCTAATATTACTTGCATTTTTTACTTGTTTTAAATTATTCCACAAAGTTCATTCATCTTATTACTGTAGATATAACCGTATCCTGGCTTGTTGTAACATAATCTCTGTTAAAATACCCGTTTTAGCCATTTCAACTTTTTTTCGTTATAAGGTGGATATTTCCAATCAGGTTCGCCCCATGTTGTTTTTTCTATTACTGATTTTTGATGTGTGAAAGTCAAAAAACCAAACTCACCGTGATAATGACCAATACCTGAATTTCCAATACCGCCAAATGGCAAATAGTCACTGGTGATTTGCATCAAAGTATCGTTAATGCATCCACCGCCAAAGGAAACCCTGTTCAACAATTTGTCTTTTTCGTCATCGTCATCTGTAAAAAGATAGGAAGCCAATGGTTTTTCCCCTTCAATGATTTTTTCCAAAGCCTCATCATAATTTTCAAAAGAAAGCACAGGCAAAACAGGACCAAAAATTTCCTCTTGCATTATAGCATCTTCATAGGTTACATCGGTTAAAATGGTTGGTTCAATATACAGTGTTTCTTCGTTGTGCTTACCTCCATAATAGATTTTATCAGTATTAATCAAACCTAATATTCTGTCATAATTTCTTTTGTTGATAATACTTGTGTAATGTTCTGCACCGTCGTTATATCCAATTTCCACAATCCTATCTTTCAACAGTTGCAGAAATTTTTCTTTAACGGATTTTTCAACCAACAAATAATCAGGCGCTATACAGGTTTGGCCTCCATTTAAAAACTTGCTCCAAACAATTCGTTTTGCGGCTACTTCCAAATTGGCTGTTTTAGTTACAATAGCAGGTGATTTTCCACCCAACTCCAAAGTGACGGGCACTAAATTTTTTGCAGCAGCTTCATATACTATTTGACCAACTTTTGGACTGCCTGTAAAGAAAATTTTATCCCAACGCAATTTCAGCAGTTCGGTTGTTTCCGGTACGCCTCCCTCTGCAACAAACAAATAGTCAGATGGAAAATTGGTATTGATAAGTTCAGCTAAAAGCTGCATGGTGTTTTCCGGAAGTTCACTTGGTTTTACTACACAAGTATTTCCCGCTGCTATGGCAGTAACCATTGGTACCAAAGTTAATTGGTATGGATAGTTCCATGCACCAATGACCAATGTTGTGCCTAACGGGTCTGCATAAATATGGCTTGTGCCCGGTTGTAAACTCAAAGTTGTTTTTACTTTTTTAGGCCTGGTTAGTTTGTCCAAATTTTTTAGAAAATAGCTGATTTCTTTATATACCAAATTCAGTTCAGTTAAAAAAGTATCAAAAGTACCTTTACGAAAATCCTTATAAATTGCTTCATACAATCGCTGTTCGTTTCCCTGGAGAATCGCTTTTAATTTCCTTAAAGTTTCTTTTCTGAAAGCAATATCTTTTGTTTGATGGGTATTGAAAAATTCCTTTTGTGATTGAAATATTTTAGTCAATTCCATTTCTTTAAATTTAAATAATGAGTTGAATTATTTATTGTTTTCATTCACTAATTCAGGGGTGTACAAGGCAGCCTGAAATTCGGGTTGGTAATCGTAACGAACTAACTTTTTTAACGCTAATGATTTGATGAAAGTAGAAAGCGGACCAGCTGAAAGATTTAACTGAATATCTTCAGAAATTTTGCTTGATGCCTTTTTAATGGCTCTTATATCACTGTACCCATGAGTTAGCTGACCCTTTGTGTTTAGATTGATGAAATTGGAACGGTTAATTTCAGGTAATGAATTAGTGACTTCCAATTTTTTACCCACCATTGAAAAGTCCATGTTTCCTTTTTCATCATAATAGGTGAAAGTTGTATTGTTACCATCCGTATTGTAATCAATCGGGATTAACCATTTTGGCAAATTATATCCTACTTTACCCCGAACTCTTGCTAATTCCGTATTTACTGGCAATTTCAATACATAGCCCCAAAGACTTTTATCGTTCACTTCACCCATCAATGAAATCAAACCCCAATTGCTTTTATTTGGTTTGGTTGTTACAATGGAAATAGATAATTCATTGTAAGAATCATTATCACAATAATGATAGGCATAAGAAGTAATAGCAATTAATCCTCTTCCGGGAGTGTAAGAAATTGGTTTTACAAGATTTTTTACTTCGGCAGGAAGCAATTTTTTTATTTTGTTCATATCTGCTGTATAGATTGCAGTTATGCTGGTATTGCTGTAATAAAAATTAGGTGAATAGGTAATAAAACCAACTTCCTTCTTTTCCTTCTGAAGTGTTTTGAACCAACTTAAATCTATGTCGGGTCTTTCCTGTGCCACTACCGAAAGGGGCGAATTGGAACGATATCTGTCGAACATACCTCCCTTCAGTACAGGGATTTTATGTCCTGCTAATTCAATCAGTGTATCCGTTTTAGCAATTGAATCGCTGGTTATTGGGTTTACTTTACTCTTGCTTGTAATGTTATTGATAATTGCACTTTTCAGGAATAAACCTGGGCTAAAAAGAAGTGCCACCAAAACGATTGCTACAATAAGCAAGATTTTTACTTTTCTCATTTTGTTATAATTTTAATTGTTGTTATTAATGATTTGACTTTTACTGTTGTTTTCCTAATTCTCTCATTACTACTTTCGCCATTTCTTTTGAACTGAAAGGGTTTTGACCTGTAATTAAGTTTCTGTCAACTACTACTTTTGACGTCATAGGGATAAATGATTTTCTATAATCCGAGCCTCTTGACCTTAGTTGAGCTTCTAAATTGAAAGGGACTTTCTTCTTTCTGTTTGCCAAACTTTCTTCAAACCAATTGAATCCTGTAATGGTTTTATCTTTTATAAGATATTCCCCGTTTGATAATTTTACATTGAGTAGCCCACCAACGCCATGACAAATGGCTGCTACAATTTTACCATCTTCATATTGTTTTCGGATAATGTTTTGTATTATGGTATCATTCGGGAAATCGTACATCATACCATGTCCGCCTGCTAAATAAACAACATCGAATTTTTCATTTTCAACTTCTTTCAAACTTTTGCTGTTTTTCAACATTGCAAGAAAAGCAGAATCGTTCCAATATTTCTTTGAAACCTTATCTAACGTAAATGTTTTAAGACTTTCCGGGTCGATAGGAACATTACCACCATTGGGACTTGCTATAGTTACCTGATAGCCTTTAGTTTCTGCGGCATGGTATAGATGGGTGAGTTCACTAAGCCACAAACCTGTTTCCAAATTGCTATTAGCATAGGAATTGATATTTGTGACAATAATCAAGATTTTAATGAGATTCATTTTGTACATATTTGATACTGCAAATTTCTATTGTAGTACCAAACAGCATGTAACCGAAAGAAGGAGGGTTGTAACAGGATCTCGGTATTTAAGATATGCAGGCTGCCGAAAGATTTTCAATAGATAATCTGCCTACTGAACCGGTGTTTCAAACGATTCCCGGCGGCTTGTTTTATGGTTTTGGAAACAGGTCACTGAAGGAATAAGAATTGTTGGGTTTGTTTCGTATGGCCACAAAACAAAAAACGCTGTAAAGCCTTGATTTTACAGCGTTTTGTATCTTTTTGTATTGATACTGGCGGAGAGAGAGGGATTCGAACCCCCGGACCTGTTACAGTCAACGGTTTTCAAGACCGC
>JAFDXH010000280.1 GCA_018268075.1 Bacteroidota bacterium
CTAGGTGGTTGATGGAATCAATTGCCTGCAAACCATTAAAATCAGTGATCCCTACATTGTTGAATATCCAAAAATAGTCAAGCCTCGTATTGGTAAGGCCATTAAGAAATCCGGAAAAACTTGTAAACAGTGGGATTTGATTAAGAAACAACCCATTGATATAGGTGATATTGGGCGGCTTGATATTGGTAAGTAAAGTGTCATTATCCAAATTTAATAGCCATCCAATTCTTTGTAATCCACTAAGCCCGTTAAGGTTGGTTAATTGTGTATGTGCAATGTTTAATTGCCCGGTAACCTCAGTAATATACTTCAAAGAATCAAGCCTGATAATAGCTGGGCTGGCGCTATCGCCATTTACAAAAATATCCTGAACAGTGGTAACGCCGGGGTACAAAATAGGCACACTATCTATTTGGCTTTGGCGTGTAAGATTTAATGTGATACCGTTATCAAGAGTGCCATAAGCAGATGAAGGAGCTGTAGCCTGCCCGCCTTTTGCGCCCTTTCTTATCAATGTTGGCGATTTGTAAGTATGCCCCTTGTAGTGTACAATTACAGGTTTTTGCGCAATAGTGCAAAGGTGGCTCAATAAGGGCAATGCAAGAATAAATGCACTCCTGGTAAACTTCATTTTCATGCGTGTTTATTTTATTTTTTTTCCTATCGCATAGCCGCATATTCTTCATAGCAAAGCCACTCTTACAGCATTCAAAGAAAAAAATGCAACTAAATAGTCAATCCGTTTAGTTTAAAATAGGGGCAGCACCACATTGGCTTGCCAGTGAGGATATTGGAAAAGATTAAACTGATTAAAATCCTTTGTTCATTTCTATAAAACACCTTTCAATCAGTTTGCTATACAAAAATGTTTCAACTAAAAGTCTAAAGCAATAATCAATTTGTATTAGTGATGCCAAAAGTTTCATTTACTGAAGTAACTTTAATTCAGGATACAACAATGCACATTTATGAAATGGATTCTTTACATTTCGCTATGCTGTATAGTCAGCCAGTACGCTTTAGCACAGACCCCTAAGGTGGATAGCTTGCGTCGTATAATCTTATCTTCTCCTAATGATTCAGTAAGGTTGAAATCAATATTGCTACTTTGTGAGCAAATTTCATCTATCCCTCCAGACACCCTCTATCAATATGCCAGCCGCGCAAAAACATTGGCTCAAAAAAGTGACAATAAACAAGACAATCTATGGTCTGAATATTATATAGCCAGCGCCCTAAGCCTAAAGGGCAACCGCGATACAGCAATGCAAATACTGAATGCGAATTACAATGCTGCACAAAACTTAATAAATAATCCAAAAATTGGGAATTATTACTCGTTTCTCAAAGGAAAATTTTTAATGAAGGATGGCAAAAGAATAGAGGCCATGCAGCTTTTCTATAAAGTTTTGGGGAAAAGTGAAAGCAATAAAGACACCTTTACCACAATAGTGGCACAAACCTCTATTGGTTGGGTATATATGGAGTTGGATCAAAACAGAGAAGCCCTCAATTGGTTTTTTAAAGCGATAAAGCAAGGGAGCCCGCATTGGTTTACAAAATACAGTATCGTGTTTTCCAACATAGCTGCTACTTATAACTCTATCCATAAAAATGATTCTGCTGAAATTTTTATCAATAAGGCGTTGTATTATTTGAGTCAAACCCCTAATCTTGTAGGCAGAGCCAATGCTTTAGCAATCCAATCCGGAATTTTTTCGGAAACCGGAAGAATACCCCTGGCAGAGAAATCCATGAATGAGGCTTTAACCATCCGAAGGCAAATCGGCGATCCTTTCTACATTGTATCTGATATAGCAGAACTGGGGAATTTTTATGCATTACATGGGCCGTATCAAAAGGGAATTAATCTTTGCAAAGAAGGAATTGAAATGGCTACTCATTTTAATATCCAATCTAAACTTCCCATTTTATACAATGCACTGGCAAATAACTATAAAGCAAGCGGTGATTATTTACAATATGGAAAAACGATCCAAAGGCTGCTTGAAATTAAAGATTCAACCTTCACTCAGAAAACGAGTGAAGCACTTGCAACACTACAAGCAAAATATGATGTGCAAAAAAATGAAAACACAATTCTTCAACAAGGGTTTCAACTAAATCAATCACGGTACCGCCTGTTTGCAAGCCTGATATTTTCGATTGTAATTATTGCATCTGGCTTTTTCCTTTTCAGATCATACCGCCGCAGGCAAGCATTAAAGATGGAACTCCTTCAGAAGGAAGAGAAACGCATTGCAGAAAATGAAGTGCTATTAGCAAGAGAAGCTGAAAGAAAAAGAATAGCCGCCGACTTGCACGATTCGTTGGGGGCTTATGCTTCTTCGATTGCGGTAAATGTGAAGCAACTGGAGGCGCAAACAGTAAGTATTGCCAACCGGCCCATTATAGAAGAATTAAAAAACAATTCACAGGAAGTGGTTTCTCAATTGAGGAATACTATTTGGGCGCTCAAAAAAGATGCACTGCCATTAACAGCAGTAAGCGACCGTATTAAATCATTCATCCAGCATTTACAAAAAAGCTATTCGACTACTTCAATAAATGTAATCGAAAATATTGAAGTGGATTTCATATTAAGCCCATCTCACGCTTATCATCTTTTCCGCATTGCGCAGGAGGCTATTAATAACGCATTAAAACACAGTGCCGCTACCGAAATTATTATAATCATTAAAAGTATGGCCAACCTTTGGGAAATAACCATATCGGATGACGGCGCCGGAATAGGAGAAAGTTCTGTTTCAGGAAATGGAATGATCAATATGAGAGAAAGATCGAATGAAGTAGAGTGTACTATACAATGGATCCAATTGAATCCATCAGGTACCTGTGTGGTTATTTCAAAAGCTAATCCCGAATTGAGTTTACATTTATAAATGAAATTTTTAAAATCATGGATCCAAAATTATTAACCCGTATTGCCTTTGTAGAAGATAATGTTGTGAATCGTAAAACTTTTTTGGATCAATTCAAATACCTAAAAAATTGCGAGCTCGTTTATTTGGCAAAAAATGGAGCGGAGTGCCTTGATGAATTGAAAGGCTTGCCTTTTCACAGGCAGCCGCAGATTATTTTTATGGATTTAGAAATGCCCGAATTGGATGGTATTCAAACCATTGCCATTGCAAAAGGCCTTTATCCTCAAATTCACTTTATTGTGCTTACTGTATTTGATGATGATGAAAAAATATTTGATGCAATAAGGGCAGGCGCATCAGGGTATTTGCTTAAAGACGAAAGCGTAACCATGCTTGAAGAAGCCATTGAAAATGTTTTAAAATTTGAAGGGGCGCCCATGAGCCCGGCCATCGCCAGAAAAGCCTTACACATTCTAAGCCGCGCTACCAGTCAACAAGAAAATAAAAATCCTACTATTCCTACCTCAATTTCAGAAAGAGAAAAAGAAATCTTACAGCACATGATTAGTGGATGGGATGCCAAACGAATAGCAGCCGCATTGAACCTGAGTGTGTTTACGGTACGCAAGCACATTGCCAACATTTATGAAAAACTGCACGTTACATCCAAAGCACAAGTACTTAGCCTTATGCACAAGAATCATTGGCTGAAATAATATTTCCCTTTGCTTTGCTCTAACAGTGTGTAATAATCAAGATTTTCTAAAAAGCCATTTTCCCATTTCTCTAAAAGTCACTTTTTTACCATACAATAATATTCCGGTGCGGTAAATTTTGGCAGCAAGCATGGTGGTAAGCACAAAGCCTAACACCAGCGAAAGCATAGATACAATCAATTGCCACGCCGGCACACTACCTGAGGGTATGCGTGCCATCATCACAATGGGTGAAGAAAAAGGGATCATACTTCCCCATACTGCAATAGGTGCATCAGGATTGCCGGCGGCGGTAGTCATAATGATGAATGATAAAATAATGGGCATTGTGATTGGCAGCATGAGTGATTGCGCCTCCTGAGGATCTTCATTTACCACACTACCTACGGCAGCAAACAACGAAGCATAAAATAAATACCCGGCTAAGAAGTAAAACAAAAAACAGGGAATAATTAAGGCCCAGTTAGCTGAAAGAAAACTGGTTTTGGCCGAGAAAAATTCCATTGCTGCCGAAGAGTTGGCGCCATTCATAGTAGCGCCTGCTACCTGTGCATGTTGCAGGGTGTCCGGGGTCAATATGGAAGAGGTAACAGAAGATAGTACCACAATTAACACTAACCAAATGAGTAACTGCGTAATACCTACTGCTGCAATACCCAATATTTTTCCCATCATCAATTGAAAAGGTTTTACAGAACTGATAATTACTTCGGCTATCCGGTTCATCTTTTCTTCCATCACTCCACGCATTACCGCAGCGCCGTAAATAAATAAAGTCATGTAGATCAAAATGCCACTTCCAAAGCCAATTCCATAAGACAGTCCTGCATTGGATTGTTCTGTTTTATTGCCCTGCTTTACTACCGGAATAAAACGGTACATATCTTCTTCATTCAATTTATTAATGGAGTCAAGAATTTTACGGTCTATATTATTTTGCAAAAAAGCCCTGTTGCGAATGGCATTATTTATCTGGTCTTTAATTTTCTCCTCTGTATTCATCCCTAATTGCTTTTCAGATACTAATGATATAGAGTCGTTTCGGGAAGCGTAGTCGGATGGTATTCTTAAAAATGCGGAATACCCCTTTTGTTTATAATTATTAATATCTACATCCTGAGGAAACTCGTAGGTAACTGAGCGATCGCCATGAAAACTATTCTTAAAAATTCCGTTATCGTCCTGCACAGCTATTTTTTGATTTTCATTGCTCTGCATACTAAAATAGGCAGATGCAAAAATAAATCCTATAAAAAATAAGGGTAATAAAATAGTAGATAAAATAAAGGTTTTATTACGCACCCGGGTCAGGTATTCTCTCTTACTTACCAGCCATACCTTGTTCATACTTTCTTGATTTTATTTTTTTTAAATTTTATTTTGTCTTCTCTAAGACTTCTTTACCTTCTCTTTATTCCGGCGAAAATTCTCTGGCCATTTTGGTACCCTCTACCAAGCGGATAAAAATATCATTAAGTGACGGCAGTACCTCATTGAAAGAAAGAATAGGCGCACCTTTTTGCAAATACTCTTTTAATACATCAGTTGGCTGATAGCAGTCCTTAATTTTTACCAAGCTTGAGTTATTTTTTGAGCTTACGATATTGAAGCTGTTGGTTTCGAATGAAGGCGATGCAGACTCAAACCCTACCTTAAAAAGATGCTCTTTAAAATCTTCCTTTATCTGTGCTACACTTCCATCTAATATCTTCTGTCCCTTATTTACCAGTACTATATGGTCGCATATTTCCTCTACCTGCTCCATGCGGTGGGTGCTAAAAATAATGGTGGTACCTGTGCGCGACAAATTGAAAATTTCATCCTTGATCAAGTTGGCATTTACAGGGTCGAGGCCACTAAAGGGCTCATCTAATATCAATAAGGAAGGGTTGTGCAAAACAGTAGTTACAAACTGTAATTTCTGGCTCATACCCTTACTCAGGTCATCTACTTTTTTATTCCACCAGCTCTCCATCTCAAATTTTACAAACCACTCCTTTATTCTCTTTACTGCCTCTTGCCTATGAAGCCCTTTTAACATGGCAAGGTATAGCGCTTGCTCGCCTATTTTCATCTTCTTATACAAGCCTCTTTCTTCAGGCATGTACCCGATCTGAGCTGTATCCATCTCAGGGTCAAACTTTTTACCCTGAAAAACGATACTCCCACTATCAGGATATAAAATCCCCGTGATCATTCTGAGCAACGTAGTTTTTCCGGCGCCATTAGGGCCAAGCAACCCAAAAATACTTCCTTGGGGAATGCTAAAACTTATATCATCTACCGCCTTTTGAGTGGCATAGTATTTTTTAATATTTTCTAATTGTAACACCGTCATCAG
>JAFDXH010000281.1 GCA_018268075.1 Bacteroidota bacterium
CAAGCGAACCGGTATTTGCAATGGCAAGCGATGGCGGCATTCCTTTTGAGAAATCAAGCGGGTTAGAAATATCCACAATTATTTTTCCATTGAGGTTTTTCTCACCTGCCATTTTCAATGCCTCCAGTGAACCGGCGCCTGCGGTGCAATTGAAAATGATTTCTCCAAAAATTGCTGCATCGGCAAATGTTCCCGCTTTGGCTTTGCCATTGTGTTTATCAACAAATGCTTTTGCTTTTTCATTATCCTTAGTTCTGGAACCCATCATTACGTCGTGTCCTAATTCGATTAATTTTGAACCGATGGTTTCACCAACTATTCCTGTTCCGAAAACTGCTATATTCATTATGTTATCGTTTTATTTGTTTAAAATATTCACGACACAAAGATGAGCAGAACCATTGTTTCGGGAATGGTCAATTACTTGGTTGTAATGGTAGAAAATAAAAAGCCCTTTTTACATAAACAGGGCTTCTTGTTCGAAACAGGAATTAGGGAAGATCAATTCACCACCATTCCCATTTGAGGAGTAGCATAGCGTGTTCCTGCAAATGCGCCTTCCGGAAATGTTTCATTAAGTTCTTTTAATTCTTCAACGGTTAATTTTATTTCAGCAGCTTCACTATTTTCCTTCAACCTGTTTGATTTGGTTGTTCCAAACAATGTCAGGATATCATCACCCTGGTGCTGTACCCAGGCCAATGCTAATTGAGAAGCGGTACAACCTTTTTTCTTTGCAATATCCAGAAGTATCGCGGTTTTGATTTTATTCTTTTCAAAATTTTCACCTGTAAATCTGGGTGCATGCGCCCTGAAATCAGTAACGGGAAATTGCCCTGTAAGCTCGCCTGTTAACAATCCCCTGCTCAATGCGCCATATGCCACAATGCCAATTCCCAGTTCGCGGCACACTTGCAGCAATTCTTTTTCTATTACTCTTGACGCCAGTGAGTATTCCACTTCGACAGCGGCAACAGGATGCACTTTGTGTGCCCTCCTGATTAATTCGGGGCTTGTCTCTGATAAGCCAATATGTTTTACTTTACCCTCGGTAATTAAATCAGCAATAGCTCCCACTGTTTCCTCAATCGGAATAGCAGGATTGATTCTGCCTGGTTGATAAATGTCTATGCTGTCAACATTCAGTCGTGTCAGTGAATAAGCGGCAAAGTTTTTTACTGCTTCCGGCCTTGTGTCGAAGCCAAACCAGTTACCGGAAGGAGAACGCAACGCTCCAAACTTAACACTGATAACCCGTTTTTCCTTTCTGCCTTTTAACGCTTCACGAATAAGCAGTTCGTTATGTCCCATTCCGTAATAATCCCCCGTATCAAGAAAATTTATTCCCATCTCTAAAGCTGACTGTATGGTTTTAATGCTTTCAGCATCATTACGGGTTTCCTTTGTTCCATACATATCGCTCATGCCCATAGTGCCAAGTCCTAAAGCGGAAACTTCGGGTCCGTTTTTGCCTAATTTAATTTGCTTCATTATTTATTGAGTTTAAATTATGCAGCAAAGATTGGAATTAGTTTTCTCTTCAATATGGTGAGAAGTTCAGAATTTTACCCTTGATTTTTCTCTGAACTGTTTTGGGGTGATGCCTTCAAAATGCTTGAAAAACTTGCTGAAGTTGGAAGGGTCAAAGGTGAGTTGCCTCGCAATTTCTGCTATGGATAAATCTGTTGTCAGGATTAATTCTTTGGAAATATGCATCAGCTTCTCTTCGTAAATATCGCAGGGAGATTTTCCCAGTTCACTTTTTATAGTGTTGCTCAGGTGAGTGGGATGAATGTGTAAAAGGGCTGCTATATCCTGCACTTCAAAAGTGGTTTCGGCTTTACCTGTTTTCAGGTCGTTCATGTGCTTTTCTAACTCATTCAGAAATTGTGCTATTATTTCCCTGGGTCTTTTCATACTTTTATTTATTTAGTTTCCTGAATTCAAGGGGTGTCTGGCCGGTGTGCTTTTTAAAGAATTTTCCAAAATTTGCAGGATCTGAAAAGTTTAACTGATAGGCTATTTCGGCGATATCAAAATCAGTAAACTGAACTAATGATTTAGCCTCCGTCAACAATCTTTCGTTGATGTAACTTAAGGCATTTTTGCCGGATGCCGATTTGATGGATTGTGAAAGATGATTTGGAGTAACATTTAATAGAGAAGCATAATCTTCAACTGCTCTTGTTCCAATGTAAAAATTGTTTGCCAACCGGATGAATTTTTGAAGCAGGATTTGCTGCGGTGTTGTAAATCCTTCTTCCCATTGCCTGAAAGCATTAGTAAATTCTTTTAGCTGATACAATAAGGCAAGAAGTTTTACGGAGGCAATTTTATGCTGATTGTCGTTTGTGTTTTCGTATGCAGCGAAAACCTCTTCAAAATGGGGAGCAAACTCGCGGAACTTTGTTTCGTTGAGTTTAAAAAAATTGGTGTGAAGCACATTAAAGAAAGGGAACTCTTTTTCAAAGTCGGGTTTGAAAAATGAAAAACATTCTTTCTTGAAATAAATTAAATAACCGTTAGCTGAGTTGTCTCTGTAGAAACTATAAAGCAATCCGGGCGATTGAAAAACAAGGAAAGAGTTCAGTTTGGTAACATTGGTGTTATCATAAATTATTTTGGTCTTACCTGCATTTGACACTAAACCTATAAAATAAAAGTCCTTGCGAAAGGGAGGTTTGTAATTATTGATTGCCCCATCATTTTCTTTCAACCGAAGGCAATAAAAATCCGGGTCGCTTGTCCTGTAACTGGACTGAACAGACCGAAGAAAGTCGTTTATTTCTTTATAGTATGGAATTTCTTTTTTTAATTCTTCCATAGTTAAAGATAGTAACTGAGAATCGTCAAATGGGTGTTGGTAATAGAAATTTAAATGTTGTTTGTACGCTGGGGATGTTTTATTATCTTATTTCGCAGGTATGAGTGGGGGCTTGTACACCCAAACTTTTTGAAGTTTTTGTCGTCTGTATGTCATTGCGCACCTGTCAATAATTGGTGTATTAAAGTTTATTGTCAGTTCGCCTGTTTGATGGTTGCGCTGCCACCCAATACATGATTGGTAACACCTGATCATATGTTTACCATGACTACGAAATCGGATAGAAAATTGTCAATATCAGGTAAAACAGAAATTGATTGTATCATTTAATTTTAACACTATTGCAGAAGCAAAAACTTCTGACGTTTAACACCAAAGGGGCAATTTTAAATTTACATGAATGACCAGAATAAGACTTGTGCATTTAATTTTCTTTCTTTTTACATTACTGTTGTCCTGTAAACATAAAAGTACCGGCGAATCATTTAGTGAATGGAAGTCATACAGAGGTGATGATGGCATCAATGCTTATTCGGGGCTTAACCTTATCAACAAGGATAATGTAAGTAAACTGCAGGTAGCCTGGACTTATCGTTCGGGTGATACATTGGAAAATTCAACCATTGAAACCAATCCGTTGATCATAAACGGTGTGTTATATGGTATTTCGCCAAGACAAAAAACATTTGCATTAGATGCAAAAACGGGAAAAGAATTATGGGTCTTCAATCCCTATGATTCCAATAGCCAGGAGGGAGGAGTGTCAAGAGGGTTAACGTGGTGGGAAGACGGCGATGACCAAAGGATTTTTATATCAGCATCGCACCGCTTGATTGCTTTAGATGCAAGAACTGGCAAACAAATAATGAACTTCGGGGAACATGGTTTTGTTGATCTGCGCAAGGGGCTCAGAAACGATGATGACATTGAAAAATATTTTATTGCGAATACTTCGCCGGGAGTTATTTATGGAAACTTAATCATTGTCGGTTCAAGTTTGAATGAAATGTATGAAGGATTGCCCGGCAATATTCGTGCATTCGATGTAAGAAGCGGGAAAATGAAATGGATGTTCAGTACTGTGCCAAAGCCGGGTGAATTGGGATATGAAACCTGGCCCGCCGAAAGTTATAAAACAGCCGGAGGCTGCAATGCATGGGCCGGGTTGAGCATTGA
>JAFDXH010000282.1 GCA_018268075.1 Bacteroidota bacterium
ACGATAAGTATTTTAAGATACAGATTGACGCAAATAATGGAAATATGAATTATCTCAATGTTCAAACGATATATAAATCTTCGATCACTTTCGAGAATGCCTCCTCAGATGTCAACGCAACCCTTGTTAATATTTCCAGTGAATTCTTAGATAAGAGTTCTTTAAAAGTTTCTGTCCAAAATAATCCAAGTGTTTCTTTAGTCGGTGTTGGTATTGATAGCGATTCTAATTTAAAAGTAAATCTGAATGCAAGTGCTTTTAATGATGGAAGTGGAAATTTAAAAGTTCATGAAACCAAGAATATATACGATGCTTCTGGATTTTTATATGTTGACAACGCTGGTGGAAATTCAACATTACAAAGTATTTATAATTGTGTCAATACGAGAGATAGCGCTAGATTGAATTCTGGAGCAATCAATGCTTATACAAATTCATCTTCTGCTGATTTATCACTGATACCAGTTCGTGTATTAACTATTTTTGGAAATACTTCGGCTCCCTGTAATTTAACACTTTTATTCAGTAACGATAGAATCACTTGGTATCCATCCCAATATTCATATGAAATTAAATCTGGAAATTTAAATTTTGGTTTTGCTATTCAAGCCTGTCCAAATTATCTCTGTATGCAAAGTGACACGACTCTTACCACGTTTAATGCATTTATAAATTATTCTTAAGATATGTATTAATATATTAAGAATTTATTGAACTTGATTTATTTGCATTGAATAATAATCATTATAATCATAAAGCAATGTTGAACTCGCATCATCTGTTCGAATATTTACTGAATATGTATCATTCGCGAGAGTTGCATTGATTGAGAATGTTGCGACTTTTGTTAAATGAGTATTCATTGCTTCAACAGAGCATTGCAATGACTGGACAATACCTGTGCTATTATGTAAATCAAGATGAATAATAATTCCACTAGTTGAACAATAAAAAGTAAATGATGTATCTATAATAACAATATTCCCAACAATAAGACCATATGCATTTACAGGAGGTACTATTTGTAAATCATTTGAAGGTCCAGCACCATAAGGATGATTTGCTGTCGTAACTGCAAAGTTTTTAATTAATCCTGTTATTGATGATACGTTTGCCGATATTGTATTTCCTGAAACTGTCAAACCTGAACCAACTGTTAAACCCGATAAATTTTGACCATCTGTCGTATAAATTAAATTATTTGCTGATGCATCAAAATTATTGATTTTAACTTCACCTAGATAAACTCCTGTCTTATTTGTTAAACTGACTGAACCTATTAATGACATATATTATAATATTATATTTTATTTTTATAATATTGATTTTACCAGATTGATAGGCATTTCAAACCCTTGCTTAAAGCTTTCCCAAGCAGAAGGCCCATGATAATTATAATTCTTTTTTAATGCTGTAAGTTGTTTATTGTAACCAAATGACTTTGGTTCAAAATAATACTTCTGAGAATCGTCAACATCCGCGCTTTTGCCATTCCAATTAGCATGAATATCTGATGGTTTATATTCTAAATATGGAGCTTCTTGTATTGTCTTAGCATCAGTCCCTAATGTTTGATTGGCATAATTTACACCTGCATTATAATCTGCCAGCCATTTCTTTTTAATTGAGTCAGGTAAATTCGAAGCTGAAGTTGATGTTGACTTTAAAGCATCATTTTGTCCCATAGTAAACGGGTCATAATAGTATTTATTCTGTGGACTTTCGATGTCATACTTACCCTTCGGTACATTTTGAACTACACTTAATGTTCCATCAAAAATATGATTTTTTCCATTATCGAATCCTTTCTGATATTGTTTTTCCCACTCATTAATCTGGTCTTGAGACATTGCGCCTCCTTTAATTTTTTTATTAGATTTGTGAGGGGTTGTCTTCATATAATTCCGGAGTTGAGCAATTAATTCTTCTTTTTTTAATTTACTATATTTAATGCCGATGTTATTTTGCTTTACAATTTCTTTCAATTGTTTTAAATTTAGTTCTTCTAATTTCATATAATAATACTGAACATTTTTTTTATAATCTTATTATATATAATGATTGACCCAATATCGTTATCAATCGCAATTGGTGGAGTGCTAGTTGCCTTAGCTACGCATATAAAATTCAGTCGGTGCTATGGATTCGAAGTTATAACACGAGACATCCAAAAAGAGAGTCCTCCATCAACTCCAAACGAGCAAACAATATTAATTTCTCCATCAACTCCAATACCAATACCGGATAAAGTAAAAATTAAAAAAAATTATCTATAATTATTGTAATTATGAAAGGACAACTCGGAAAAATACTAAAAGATAAGAAAGTTTATGATACATTATTAATGCTGATTCTAATGGGATACGGATTTAATGAGGCATTAGAGCAAATCAATCAGTTGGTTTGTTAATTTCAATTCCATCTTTATTATATCTTACGTAATATTTTATTTTTTTATTATTATCAAATTTCATATCAATCAAAATATTGTTTTTTGTAGTCTGATGAAATACCTTTTCTGCAATCCATATATAAGATATGAGAAATTATTTTAATCATAAATTGCATTCAATCAAAGCAAATTTATAAATTTCCAGCATTTCCTCAAAATTAATTAAATCAGCAGAAAAAATTACATCAAGTTTTACTCTCAATTTATTAAATAATAAACTTTCATTTCGTTTTAAACCCAAGATTAATATATCAACGTAAATTTTTTGTCTCTTTAGGAGATACTCTTCTGCAAAATCTAGATATCCATTTGTGTTTACGATATTACAAGCAAATTCATTATTTTCAATGATTCTTTGCGACAAATCGACAAAAAAATTCTTTTCTTCTTCCGTAAATTTAGCTAAATTCTCTTCGAAAATTGGATTATCCTCCTCCATGTATAATAAATAGTTATATTATTTTTTTTCTTCTAAATTTTTTATTTTTAAATTGAGTTGATGTTTTACGGTTTTTTCGTGTTTTAATTTATTAATGTGCTGATACGTACAATTACAAATTTCACAATTATTTTTTTGCTTTGCCTTTTCTAGAATTGTTTGCTTATGATTTTCATAATAATTTTTATTATAATTTTGAACTTTTTCTGGTCGTTTTGAAGGAACTGTTAGATATTTATTCGGAATCTCGATAATCTCGATTTCTTCTTGTTCATGGTCTGACATTATTATATATAATATATATTTATAAAATAATATTTTCTTATATCATTTTATTTATTAATGTGATTGATTATATTTTTGGATCAATTTATTAACTTTGGGGATTTTAGTTAATTCGCTGCTTGGTTCCCACGTGTCATCTTCCTCTTTATACCCTTTCCACCGAACTTTATAGAATACTTTGCCCTTTGTTATCTTTTTTCCAACTATATCTTTTACAATATACTGAGTAGGTTCCCCTCGAATCACTGCTGGCGGTGGTGCTTGTTCAGTTGAATTTACTACTTGTAATTGATTATAAGTATAAGCTGGTTTCATGATTTTTCCGTCCATATCTTCCACTCTATACAGCGGTGGCTGGCCACCATCTAAAATGATATCACAAACTACGTATATATCAGGAGTCCATCGAGTATCAGTGGCTCTAAACTTTCCAGACAATTTCTGATTCTGATATACTTCTCGTGGTTTGTCCAATTGCAAACGAACTCTTGTTCCAATTGATAATAATATAGTATTTTTATTGATATTCGGAATGTCTGAAAATTTTACAGCCTTTGCCTTCAGAGCGTGCTCATTGATGGCCTGAATTAATTTTGGTAGCTCTTGAGTCCAGTGTAGAGAAGCTTCATCCGTAAGAAGTTCTTGACTAGTCATTCTCATAAATAATGCTCGAGCGATAACTTTATTACGTTGCTCAACAAAAGAGAGCTGTCGAGACCTTCCGGTTTGAGTGTATGAAATAAAAATACCTTTATCATTAAAATATTTTTTAATAGTTTGATTGTTAAATTCAGCCCCTTTGTCTAAGGTGATTGAATATTTTGGTGCTGGTAAAATGCCACGTGCAAATATTGTTTTAAACCCTTCTAATACCGATTGAGCATTTAGTATTTTAAACGGGTAAGCATCAGTTAGCCCACGTGCAGATATATCAATTACAACTAATACGTATTTATCTTTTGTTGTTGGATCTTCCGGTAAAAATAACACATCTGCCTGATAAACTGAATTTGGCTTGATTGATGCACGATTTGTTTTAGGGGATTCAAAGCTTTTATCTTTCTTTGGACGTTTATAAAGATTGAATAATTCTTGATTATCTAATGGGGTCTTATCTGGGATTGCTGGCTCGTAGAAATCTTTATAGAATTTGGTTAATACTTCGTTCATATATAATATATATTTAGATTATATAATTAATTTAATTCGAAGATACTATGGAGAATTCTGAATTCTGTTATAATTTCATTCATTCTTTCTATTTTTTTATTTTGATTGTAAATTGTTAGAGATTCAACTGTATTAAGATTTAATAATTTCTGATTTTCAGCCTCTTTGTGCTTCTTGGTCTGCTCATGGCGATTTTTGTAATTTGCATGTTTATAATGACCACCACATAATTCGCATTTAATTTGATTGTCCATATTATTCTAATATTATTATAATGGCATTTCTTTAAATCAAATTAATTCGAAATTATATAATTCGGGTATGTTGCCGGGACCAAAGATAGACTATCACACTCAAAAATACGATTAAATGCAAGTTTTGATATTGTTTTGATATTATTTTTAATGTAGTTTTTGTGGATATCTGATTTGATATGACGGGCTTTATTAACATTTGAATACTGTTTTCCGCATTCACAATTATAATGTTCTAATAATTTTTGTTTGTTATAAATATAGTATTGTTTTTTATTTTCTTTTTTATCTACATAATACTCTTTTTGATATTCTGATATTTTTTGTTTATTATCCGTTCGATATTCTTTGTCAGTTCGACCAGCGATATTTTTATTGATGCAATCAGTATTTTTTATAAATTCTCCTTCTTTGCGTTCTAATTCAGTTCTATTTTTACAGCCAAATGCTTCAACCAAATCAATATAGCAATTATCCACACCATATTCATTAAATAAATCAAATACAGTACATTTCCCAAATTTACCTTCTTGCCACATTTTATAATGAGCTTTGTGCTTACTGAATCTTCTGCTCAATGAATGGGTTGTGCTACCAATATAGCATTTAGTGTGGTCAATGTTAGTAATTTGATATATTTTTCCGTTTGCGTAATCCATCTTATTATACTATTATATAATCTATTTATTCCTTAAATCAATTTAAATATTTTTTATATTTTAATAAATTATAATTTAAAATTATCATTCGAAAATAAATTAAGATGTATTATTTTCACGTTTTCATTAAAACCACAATATACCATTTCTCCAATTTTTGCGTCTGATTTCGCTCTTAAATCTTTTGGTTTCGATGTACTCATTAACCCATCAGTATTCATGCGCTTGACATCATTGATATTTTCAAAGTTATCTGTAATATATTTAGATATTTGATATCTACCGGCGCTTGTTAAAAATGGACCAAGTCGAGCGTAATTTGTTTTAAATTGATTTCCTAATTTGGTATAAATAGGATAGCTATTACCCAAATAATCCGTTTTCATTCCAACAATTATATCATCATAGTCTAAATCGATATTGCCATCATCAGAACAGGATTTAATATATTCCTGTTTTTCACATAATGCACCGTGGAGCACGTTCCTGATTGATTTCACGGCATCTTTGATCTCTGGACTTTCAAGCTCAATTAAATAATCAATTGTTGGTTTGAACAGTTGCTTCCCCTCGATTCTTGCATCAGAATTATAATATAAAAAGTTTGGTTTTCCATCTTGAATCAATTCAATTTTTAATTTTAATTCTCTAGCTCTTGTTAAATCAGTATGAGTATAATAATTCTCTGGATTAAAATGAAATATAATATTATCAGATTCCATCTTTTTTTCAACTTTAGCTCGATAAATACCATACATAAAAAATTTATCGATATCATTATCATTTATCAATTTAAACTGACCCTGTTTAATTGGGAAATTTAGATTAGATTGCATATGATACGGGTACATGGCCTTTACATCAGAGCTATATAGTGAGCCTTCGAATCCTTTTTCAACGTATAACATCCCACCTCGATAGCAATTGTTTATCCATTTGGCCTCTTGTTGTGTTATTGATTCAGGTTCAGGCAATGATGCAGTTAAATCATTAAATAATTTTAATGCAGTATTTTTATACGTTCCTGTTTTACATAAATTTATTTGAACTAAATGTTTTTTGGTCAATTCTTTTAATTTATCATTTGCGAATATAAAATAATCATAACATTCTTTTAATGTTTTATTTTTTGATTTTCCGATTGTTATATAATTTGAATCTTTTGTATGATAATGATGTTTATTAAATTCCTCATCTGACATAATATATTCATCTTTGCCATCATATACACGAAGTACAGAATTCTTTTTGTCACTCCGATCTCTATAATAGAATAGAGGCTCTTTTTCATATTTCAAACTGTTACATTTAATTGGTTTATTAGTTCTTTTTAATTCAACATGCCCATCGGTCCAAACTAGATTAATTTGTCTTTTAGTGGATAATGATGATGTTCTAGTATAGTCACCTTCGATATTAATAATTGTTTTTAATTTCGATTCAATTTTATCAATCATATCAAAAGGAACCTTGGCTTTTCTATCAATACCAAGAAATTTTTTAAAGGCAACTGGTGTATCCCAGTTCGGTAAATGCTCTCCGAATCCAAGTTTCAAAGCATCAAAAAAACAATCATTATATTTACCATTGCAACCAGCTTCATCGGGGTAATCATACAGAAAGATTCTAAAATCATTAACAATACTCTGATCATCTTGTTCATAATATTTTTCAATGTTAGATTCATGTTCATTTGATTCGAATTGACTTTCAATTTCGACAAAATTTGTTCCCCATGTCTGCAGTGGATTTGAAATTTGATACCCAACTTTTTTTAATCGAGAACTTTTCCAGCCAAAAGGTGTATTGATATTTGAGCTAATGTATCCTTTAAACCCTTTATCTTTTAATCCTTTTGATTTTTCATTAATTAAATTTACAACATCTTTCAGTTTCATACCATCTTTTGCAGTAAAAACGAATTCTTTTACTTTTAAATTTGTTAATTCTCCATTAATTTTGGCTCTGCGTGCTGTAATGTCATATTCAGTAATATCAACATCCTTATTGTTAATTTTTACTGATTTTGATTGAATCTTTTTAATTGAATTATTTTGTTTTACCATTTATAATATTAGTATATAAATTAATTCTTATATCAATTTAATATTTTTTATATTTAAGGAAAAAAACTTTTTTATATTAAAATTATGTATTTAATATAAAATTAAAATTCCATGATAAATTCTGAACTCTTGATTGATAAAACTGAATCAGATTTAATAGTTGGAGGAATGATTCTTTTGATGACTTTTTTTAATGGCTTCTCCTCAACTTTAACTTCCATCAATTTTGTTGATTGTTCTAATTGTTGGTTATATAATTGTTTTAATTTTGCTTCCATTTGTTTAATTTGTTCTTCGATTGATAAATTTTCTTTGTGTTTTGTTATAGACTTCACTATTCCATGCTCTAATGGGTCATCATCCTCACTGTTATTATTTTTAGATTCGTTATCGCTGGCAATTTCAGAATCTAAATGATGAAGCCATTTTTTCCGTTTTGCTATTTCATCTAATGTTTCGAATGGGACATCATAAACATTTCCCTTCTTTGTAGCTTTAAAATTAATCCCATATTCTCGCAAATTTTTACAAAATAATTGTATTGATGTTTTATGGCTAAATTTATAATCTGTACAATATTCAATATATGTATTATAAATATCGATTGGCTTACCTTTCAGGCTTCGATTTTGAAGAATATAAGCATATTTCAGAAACTTTTCAACTGGTGTCATTAAATCCACAATTAAATCAAGTTTATTTTGAGTTTCTGGTAAATCTAATGAATTAAAATTATCAGTATCGATTTCGCATAAATAGCAATAAATAGCATGACCAGTAACATCATTAAAACAATGTTTGCGAATATTTGCAAAAAAATTATGGTTATTTTGATAGGATGCGTTTATATCAGCTACTAAATAGCGCCGACCGTTTGCACCTTTAATGGCATTAAAATTGGAATTGATAATATAATTATTTGTATTTTTGGCATCAAAGCGTTTTTCATATTTGTCTGTATAGGATGCATAATCTCCAGTAATTAAATCTTTCAATTCAGAATCAACTCCGCTCCATTCTTTATCAGAAAAAAATTGCAATTCTTCAAATGGTACAAATATTTTACCTAACAACTGCATATTATGTTGCCCTTTTAAATGGTCTGCTTTGCCCTTACAACACAAAGATACGCCAATTACATAATCAAATAATATATCAATTAGTGTTGATTTACCGATACCCTCGGGACCTTTAGCAAAAATACAAGTTCTATTTTTATTACCTTTCACCATATTAGCTAACCATTTTAAAAGATATTGGTAAACTTTATCATTATTGTTTGCCCAAATGATTTTTACATATTCGAGAAATACATTGACGGATGATTTAATATTATCATCGAATTTCTTGTACTTTTGATATTTATGTTTGAGTTGAGGTGAAATATTGATTTCTGATTCGGTTAATAGTGGTTTATGTAATTCGCAAATAATTTTTTTTGGGATTGTTTCCTTAACATACCATTTAATTATTTCATCTGGAAATCGATTTAAATATACTTGTTTGAATGTGTCTTGTTGAATGATTGTAGTTGATTGTCCTTCAACTAATATATGTGTTGCAGATGTTGTGGGTACAAAGTGTTCTTTTACATATTGCTTAGTTTTATCGAATTTTGGATGTTTGTTATCTTCCTTAAATGCTTTGAGTTTTTCGGCGTCGTAAATTTCACGTAATTTTTGAAAGTAGAATTCAGACATTATAATATAGTATTAGAATATAAATTATTAGTTAAATAATTTTAAATATTTTCTCTATTTAAGGAAAAAAAACTTTTTTATATTATTTTCAAAAATAAAAAAAATTGAAAAAAATTGGGATCCGAACCCGAGACGTCAATGTATTTTTTTGGAAAAAATACAAACGTCCAAATGTACTATTGTAAAAGTTTTGAAAAATTCAACAAGACATAAAAATTAAGAAGAGAAGGAATAGCAATCTTTCAAAAATATTCAAAAAAAAATTGATAAAAAAATGAAAAAAAAAATTGAAAAAATTGGGATTCGAACCCGAGACCTCTCAAATTTTGTAACACGCGTGTTACAAGTGCTAAGCAAATATATTTTTTTTCTTCAGTAACACGCGTGTTACTGACGTCACAGTTTAGTTTTGGAGTAGGGTAATACGCATATGACTGACATCATAAACCTGACATTTATCCTGACACTAAACCTGACCTATCCTGACAAGACCTGACACTACCGAGCCTAATCCTGACACTACCTGACAAATCCTGACATGGTCGCCTGCCCTGACAAAAATTTGTGACGTATTTTTAGCTGACTGTTTGTTGTTTAGTGAAATAGCAAAAAATCTCTAAGTGCTTAATTGATATATATCATAATATTCAAATCATCATATCTCTGCTTCTAGAAGAGCTAATAACATGATTTTGGGCTCGTTTTAAAGAACTTTTTATTCTCTACAAGATATTATCGGTTAAAAATCATTTACTGTAAAACCTTTACCGCATTTTCAGAAATAATGCAAGTCGGATATGACCTTTTTATTACCACCCATCGACTTGGAACTTGCTTCAGATAATTTAGTTGGTCTTTATCGAATCCATAGTATCGTCTGCATAAGTTAGATACTGCTGAAAAATTAGATTTTGGAAATAACACGACTTCTTCACTTTCATTCAATATAATTTTTGTTGCTTGATTTGCTAGAATCACGTGATGAACAGCGATTGTTGTGATGTTAGTCGGAGCTCGACCTATCTCATAGCATTGGTCTCTGAAGCGCCGTATTGCTTCATTCAGTGCCTTGTTTGTGATAGATTCAATATCATCAAATACACAACAAGAATCCTTAAATTCTGATACATCTAATGGTTTTTGGAGGACAGAATCATCTAGCTTTACATAATCTAAATCTTTAATTTTTTTAAATGCGGGGTCATCTAGTTTCGGACTGAACACATAAATATGATTTTTCGAATATTTTTCTTTGTAGGTTTTCAGCCAGTTTGAAATGAAAGTGGATTTTCCAACACCAGCGGGACCGAAAACAGCCATTCGAGATGATTCTTGTAAGGGTACTGGCTTAACTTCACCCTCCGATTTCGGAATTATAAAATTTTGTTTCACAATATCAGCCAAAATGACTTGTGCCTGACTAAATGCCTCCATTAAATTTCGACTGTTAGAAAGGTATCCAATGTTGTTTTCGCGGATTGCTCTCTTTAATAATGCTAATTGGGTAGTTCCCATATTTTTTAAGCCTGTATAAAATGATTTCGGTAAAATTTCATCTTTATTGACCGTTAACATTTCATTTTTGCCTCCATCATCATCCTTGACATAAATTGTCTTTTGTTTCAGTTTCTTATCTTTATAACTAACCTCTGCAACTGCTTGACCTGATTTAAATGACAGCATTTGTTTACTTATATAAAATAATTTGACAAAATATTTTTTTTAAAGTCCTTATATTATATATAATAAATGACAAACTCAGAAGGCGCAGGATTTACTGACAATGTATTAAATTTTGGTAAAAGAATCAAGGGGGCAATCTTCGGTCGAGACAATTATCCCCCAGCGGAACGAGAAATTATTCAACAATTTGGTAATCTGAGAATCATTGGAATCACAATTTATCGCGAACCGCTAGAAAATACAGTTAATGGTCTAGTCAATGCAATCACTCTTGGGAAATTCAGTTCTATTAAAAATAAATACTCAATCGATGAATTATATCATCTGTATATGATTGTAACTCTTGAAAATAATAAAACAATCTTAGTTGAAAAAAATGAAGTTATAAATTTACATCAAAACCCCACTGTAAAACCGAGTGCTCAGAAATTTGCCTTGAATATTCCGCCAAATTTTATTTGCACTTTTAAACAATTGTTAGATGCTGGAGAAGCATATATGGGTAAAGACTGGTTCACTTATAATGCCATATCAAATAATTGCCAAAGATTTATTATGTCAATTTTAAATGCTCAACCTGCTTTAATCAAAGCAAATCCAACGGTTAATCGATTCGTTGTTCAAGATATCTCAGGGTTAGAACGGGATTTATCACCAACATCAAAGGCTTTATTTAATGGCATTACAGGATTGGCCTCCAGATTAAATGTTTTGGCAAAAGGTGCCGGCTTTGGTGCACCTCAACAACCTCAACAACCAAGACAACAACAACAACAACAACAACGACCACCGATCCCAAGAGCGCAATTTCATATTAACCATGTGAGGGAAATCATGAACCCTCAACAATTTAATAATTTTATTGATATGTACGGACATCGTCAATTCTATTTTGCGGATGAAGTACACGATTTTATCAGAAATAACAATAATTAATTAATGTTTATTTTATTTTTCTCATATTATAATATAATGCAGAAAACTTTGAAAAAAAAAATATTAGAATCCGCTGAAAAAAGTGTTTATAGAAAACGCCCGATTGATACACTCGATGAAGTACAACAACTCAAGAAAAAAATCGAAGCTGATAAATTAGCCAAAAAAAATGTTAAGGTTAAGGTTTTTCAACAAACTACCCCAACTGGTATTGCAATGTCGAAAGCTAAAATCAAAAAAGGCAAAAAAGCTATGCGCGAACAATTAGAGTTAAATGAATTTCAGAAAAAACTCGAAGAATTGAAAAGTAAAGGCGCTTCAAAAGCACAAATCGAAGGCTTTTATAAGAAAGAATTTAAAATTCAAAAGGTACAAAAAGAATTAAAATTATTAGAAGACCAACCAGAAAAATATTTAGCAAAATTACAAGAATTAAATCAATTGCGAAGAGAGAATAATGTAGAAGAAATTCTGAAAGAACAAACAGCACAATTGAAATCTCAAAATACATCATTGAATCAACTCGTTAATTTATATAGTGGTTTATTAACACCAGCTCAATTATTAGAATCGTTGCCTCAATTTCAAGATTTGACAGGAGCTGAAAAAAGAGTTGCGCTTGATAATTTAAAAAAACAAGTCCCGCGAGATAGGGCAAAACAAAAGGCAATAATTCATATGATTTTAGAACAACCAGAGGATGTCATTGAAGGACTCAAAAATGATATTAAATTAGCTGTTCCGGAAAGAGCTCGAGCAGAAGAAATAATTGACCAACCACGCCGGGCACATGCTCCAGCTCCAGGTTTAGCTCCAGCACCAGCACCAGCTCCAGTTTTAGCTCTAGCACCAGCTCCGGCTCCAGCTCCGCCAGCTCCACTAGCTCCAGTTCCAGCAACACCAAGACGGCGCGGAAGACCCAGAAAACAACCGGCTGTTGCTCCAGTGGATGAGGCAGAACCAGATTTTGATTTTGAAAGAGAAAGACAAGAAAGACTCGCTCAACAAAGAGCACCATTGAATCAACCATTACCGATGTCTGATGCCGATGACTCTGAACCTGAAGCAGTATTCCAAACGCCAGTTCATCCCCAATTACAACCAATCGTGCCTCTTATTGCTCAACATATAAAGCAACAGGTTGACGCAAATGAAGACGAAGCTTTCCAAGATGCTCACGAAGTTGTTCAAGGAGTTACAAATGATTTACATGCGTTCATTCCACCACCACCACCACCGCCATTGCCACCAATTAATTTAGTTGCTCCACCCTTTCCTCCTCCACCGCCTCTATCACCAATTAATTTATTCGGTGCTCCTCAAGGTATTGCAATTCCTCCTCCTCCGCCACCGTTGCAACCAATCAATTTATTCGGTGCTCCTCAAGGTCAAGTTGCAATTCCTCCTCCGCCACCGTTGCCACCAATTAATTTACAACCGGGAATTGCTGTGCCTGATTTTAATGCACCTCCTGTCCAATTGCCACTATTTGGACCTCCTGCAACAGGGGAAGACTTAACTGCAGAACAAATAGCAAATATGAAGGCACCGACATTGAAGAAAAAATTATTGGAACTCGGTGTGCAACCACAGACTGGAAGTAAATCAACAGAGCCTAACAGAGATATCCTATTGTCGATCACACAAGGTGTTCCATTAAAAAGGGCTACCGATAGACCGCTGGCAGAAGCACCACTAGCACCAGCACCAAAAGACCCACGTGGTGCACTAATGAACTCGATTAAATTGGCAGGTCAAA
>JAFDXH010000283.1 GCA_018268075.1 Bacteroidota bacterium
ATTTTGCATTGCTAAAATATCTTTTCTTGCCTGTAGGCTCATTTTAAATCGGAAATCATTATTTGAAATCAGTTTGTTTAATGCAGCCTTTATTTCCTGGTGCTTATACGGATTTACCAACAAGCCCGATTTTTCATTCTCTATCAAATCTGCCATACCTGCATTGTTGCTACCCACAACAGCTTTGCCTGCTGCCATTGCTTCGGCACAGGTATAAGAAAAACTTTCGAACAAACTGGGTAATAAAACTATTTCAGCATCAGAGATTGCGGCAGGCAAATCATCGTAGGCCATGCCATCCATAAATTCTACACGGTCGTTCACTTCCTTCAATTGAGTTTTCATCCAATTTCTCATTGTGATATTATTATCAGGCCCTGGCCCATCATCGCCTATCACCCTAAATTGCCAATCAGGATATTTTTGCAGCATTTTTTTCATGGCTTTGGTAGCATTTACCAAGCCCTTCAGCACATTTAATCTTCCAAAAAATACGATTCTCTTATATTTTACTTTTTCAATAACAGGAATATTGAGCAATTGCTGCGATGGAAAAAAGAGATTGGGAATGACGGTTATTTTAGCTGCATCCAATTGCCAATGAGCAACGGCCCAATCCTTCATAGCCTGCGAAGGTGCGGTAATATAATCCGCTAATTGTATGAACTGATAATCGCTATCGGCATTTTTATTGTAAGGCCGCCAATATCCCAAATCAAATTTTAATCTTCTTACTGCACCCAATACAAAACGCAATTTGGCTGTAAAAGGCAGATAGGTTTTCTTTAAACCCTCTACCAAATGATTGGGGGCATGTAAACGAACCACCAAAGGAATGGAAGGAAATTTCTTTTTTATTCCCCAGGCATTGCTGTTTATTTCTGGGCTTTCTATCCAATCAAAAGAGGTGATGGCTTGCTGCGCTGCAAAAACAGGCACCACCTTTTCTTTAAAATCATTTCCGTTTTCACATTGCACCCGATGCACCCGGTAACCATCTGTCGCTTCACTTCCTGCACGGTAAGTGCTACCTGCAAATACATGCGTTTCGTTTCCCTGCGCTGCCATTGCTTTGGCTACCTGGCTTATGTATGTACCAATACCGCCCTTGCCCGTATCGGGCGGAAATTCGTAAGAGATGAAAGCGATACGCATTTTTATAAAGAAGCTAAGGCTGCGAGATAGCGCTTATTCTTAACCGCTATCGGCAATTTTTTTTTTATTGCATCATTTTCAATATAGAGCGTAGCCAACATTCCCAAATGCTGCATGGCATAAGCATATTTTTCTTTTTTCAAAAAATTACCCAGCAGTATCAAATGGCCATACCTGATGCAATAGTAAATAAGATTTCTAAAAGCTACATTCCTTTTGGGTATTATAAAATCTTCGTTATATAAATTCAGATAAACACCTGAACTACCAAATGCATACCTAAGCCTTCGGTAATAGGGCCAGTTTATGCGTGACTGTGGTAGTTGGTGTACAAACTGCAGCCTTTCATCAAACCATATTTTTTTCTCTGATGCTCTTACCAAAACACACATTTCAGAGTCGCCGCCAGATGAAAGATTTTTACCAACCCTATCTGATAGAATAAATGAAATGTTGCCATCATTCAGCGCCTGCAGCATTTTTTTTCTTACTGCCATTCCTGCGCCATACACTGAATCTGCATAACCTGTCTGTCTTCCTTCGCATCCGATTGCATACCCAAAACCATTCGTGTTCTTAAACCATTCCGGCGCTTCTTTATCAAGTGCGGCGCTTCCGAATCCTCCTATCATGGCCACTTCGGGTTTGTCTTCAAAAATGCTGCAAACTATGTTCAGATAATCTTTACATAACCAATTATCATCATCGCAAAACACAAGGTATTCATAGTGGCTGGCATGAATCCCTCTTATTCTTGCATTACTTAATCCCGTTTTTTTTTCTTCAACAATCGTTAGCGGAAAAGGCTTACCAAATTGCTTCCAGTTGTTGGTTGCAATTGTTACCGTATCATCCGTTGAATTGTTATCCACCAAAATAATTTCGTATGCAATGCCTGGTGTATTCTCCTGTACAGAAAGCGCTTTTAATGTGGGAAGCAGTTTGCCTGCACTATTGTGGCAACAGATGATGACGGAAATGCCTTTAGATAAATCTTTTTTCTGTTCAGTCATTATTAATGCTTATCCAATCCTCCGGATAATAAGATTCATGTTCTAAATCCTTGTCTTTGAAAGGCTTTGCAGGCCTGATAATTATCTTATTATCATTATTGTTTAGCCATGCTCCCCACCACGAAAATGAACTGTTCGCTATCACTTGGTGTTTGCATTGAGACATTAAATAAAGTTGCAGATAATCTTTTTCCCAACCTGGCTCATTAAAAAATAAGTACTCCTTTTTATCAAATGTATTTCTGCACCAATCTAGATCATCTGAAAAAAAAATAAAATTTGCGTCTGTAATGAAACATTGAATTTTGGCCATCGCCATATTATAATAATTGGTTCCCAGAAATCCGTAGCGGCCTTCATCAAGATAATCTTTACGCCTTACATGTACCGCCACAGTATTTGGAAGGGCCATACATAATGGCAATGCCGGAATTTCTATTGGTGTTAATTCTTTTAAAAGTTGTGGCCTGATATCTTTGAAGTAATAATCCGACTGCCAATATCCTATAAGTGAAGTAAATGGTTTGTGTCCCAAAATTATCTTCTGTTTTTTAAAATCACATTCTTCTACCCTTCCATAAAAACCAAGTGAAGAAAGTATTTTATTGGCTTTCGTTCCGACTCGGAAATTTTTCGCAATGACATTGCACTCAATTAATTTCCCCTTTATAGGATAATTTAAAAGTGAAAATTTACGGTCTAATGATTCGAATTTGTAATTATCCGTATTGAATAAAAGATATGGAATATTATTTTTTAAACAAATGCATCTAGCATTTGCATACTGAAATAACTGGTTACCCAGGCCGCCTTTAAACTTAACATCTAAAAAAATAGTTTTCAAAAATTAAGCAGAAGGTTTAGTAAACCACCAGTTTTTATTAACGTAAATAGAATTGATATTGGTATTTGCATATTCAAAATAACCCTTTGCTTCAATATAAGTGCAAAGCTCAGTGCGTTTGCTACCCGTGCCGTCCGGTGTGTAATTAATGGTTTCAATGCAAATTACTTTTGGCGCATATTTATCAAAATCGAAGGATTGAATAATTTCAAAATCAACCCCTTCTGCATCCAAGGAAAAAAAATCGCAACCTGCCTTAAAATATTTTTCAAGAATTTTATTTACTTCTACAACAGGAATATCTATCTGTTGTTTTAACTGGTGCCCTAATGATTCCAGATTATACATTTCTTCTTCAGAAAAAGTATTCAATGATTCTTCTTCCATTATAAAAAACGGGAAATTACCTTCTTTACTTCCTACTCCCACATTTAAGTTTACATCCTGCGGCCTTTTCATTTTAAAGCTTTCTATGGCAGCAGGGTTAGCATCTATGTTAACTCCTCTTGCACCTTTTAAAAAAAACTTGTAGGTATTATTGGCATAAACAGGATGATAACCCCCTATATCAAGAAACGTGGGTATAGTTATATTTCTAAGGCCGAGAAGGTATTCAACAATAATATCTTCACCGGATTGGGAAAAGGATATTTTGTGAGGATCAGCTATCTCACTATTTCTGCCACCCATTTTAATAAATCTTTTTGCAATCCTCTTAATCATTACACTTTCATTTATTTATTAGCCCTAAGCAATTTAAGGTAAGCTCTTGCAGATAATTTATTGGCCTTGTATAATTTAAAATAGGCAAGTATAGGCATAGGGATCGAATCGGTATATCCAGATTGCCTAATATCAGTTCTACTAAAAACTGAATATTTTTTACAAACCCGGATAGCTTCCACAAGCAATTGATAATAGTTAATTGCAATCTTTAATTTTTTTTGATGACGCAATTTATTTAGTACATAAAAATATTCAAACAGTTCAATATCTTTATTATTAGCGCAATGATCAGAAACTCTGCCTTCGGCCAAATTCGTTACAGAAAGCGCTTCATCAGTAAATATAAAGTTTGGATTGGACAGCAATATGCGGATATAAAAATCTATATCTACCAGCCACTTAATTTTCTTATCAAAAAATAAATTCTCTTTATATCTGAAAATTGTGTTGCTTGGTGCACCCACAAAATTATTAGTATATAAAACTGAAGGATCTTTTCGAAGTTGATTTACCTGCTCAGATGTTGCGCTGTGTATATAATTTCCACCAATTGATGAACAGGCTTTTGTGGCAGAAAATGCAAAATCTACATTTTCATTTTGGTCGAGCAAGGCTACATATTTTCCAAGACTGTTTTTATCATTCAGCGCATCATCATGATGCAAAATTTTTATATACTTACCTTTTGATTTCCTTAAACTTTCGTTCCAGTTTACCGGACTGCCAAGCGGAACAGCATTTTTATAATATTTAATTTTTCCCCTACTATCGAATAAATTCACGAGATCCTTCACTGAATTATTGGATGAATCATCGGTGATTATAATTTCATAATCATCAAATGTTTGAGATAGTACTGACGCTATAGTTTTCTTTAGATACTCAGTCTGGTTGTAGGCAGGTATGCAAATGGAAACTTTAGGCAAATTTTCTATTTATTTTAGATGTTAATTTCCTACTTAACCTTCTACAGGTAAGCCGCAATTCAAAAAATTTATTCTGGGCAACCGGCAACTTCTTTTTAACAGTAAAAATCTCATCAAGAAATGCATTTAACTCTTGAATCGATTTTAAATGGTTTGCATCAATATTAGATTCATTTTTAGCTAACAAAATCGAATATGCAAGATTGTTATTTTGGTCAATCTGGATAATTCTACTAATGAGTTCATCATAATTGTCAAATTTGGAAGCATCAATAAAACACTTTTCATTAAAGTCTGCATTTATTAAGGGATTACCCCAATAAATAGGAATACAATCTGCAACTAAGGGTTCAAGTATTTTTTCTGTTGTGTAGCCTGGATAACTACTATTTTCAAATGCGATTATAAATTTGTAGTCTTTAATAAATTCCATTTTGTCTTCAACAAAATATCCGATATTATTTAGATGCCTGCCACCAGAATCAACATGTTTTATTTGTGTCAATTTATTAAAAAAATCAATCCGTTCTTTGGAATTTGGATTAGAAACCACCATGCAACAAAACTTTACTTTCTTTTTCCATATATTCATTATCTCTTCCAAATTCCTTTTTTGAGAAAGCAGACCAAAATAGTCATGTAAGGCTATATAAATCTGAAATAGGGGAAAACGCAAATAGTTTTTTCTTTTAAAAAAATCAAAGCCAATGGCATAATCACAAGTTAAAAAATCCGGACGTTGGTTCTCACTTCCATAAAATATTCGAATACATTTATAATTCAAATGATCGTTTCCATAACAAGAGTAAAAAAGAAAATCCGGACGCTCTGATATTTCAATTACATATTTTTTTGAAAGAAGCGTGTGAAAAAAGTTGTTGGTCTTGTCAAACTTTTCCCAGAAATCAACAAAATTAATTTTGATTTTCACTCTTAACTTAAATTAATTTTGTTATAATAAACTTTCATAAAAACTTTTATGATTGCTTGTTCAGCTATTAAGGTTGTATAGCTCCTTGCCAGGTCATAAGCGTTTTCTCTTATAAATTTCAGTTCATTAATAATGTGTTGGTCCTGATAATTTTTAATATAAAACAATAATTTTTCATAAAGTTTAAACACATGGTTATTGTTAAAAACAAGTGCATTTTTATCATTCACTAAAAAATCTGCAGGCCCCATAGCGTCATAAGTAAAATTAATACAACCGGCAGCCATAGCTTCAGGTACGGAAGAATTAAACGCTTCGTGTGTGTTCAAACAAATAAAAAATTCCGCTTCCTTTAGAACTTTAGCTACATCCTTATGTGACAGGCCTTTCAGAATAATGATTTTCCAATTGTTCCTTTCTTCAGTGGAAGCAAATAAACTTTTAAACCTACTCAATTGCTTAAAATCATTATGAAGAAACCTGTATATTACTTCGTAATCACGGTTGGCCGTTTTAGGATAAATAACAATCTGTTTTTTTCGTTCCTTTAATTTTTCTTTCTCCTTAAAGAAATAATCTGCTATAAATGCAGGTGTTTCGTAAATTGGAATATTTAGATGTTGGGTTAATATTTCTCTTAAATGAGGCATATAATAAAA
>JAFDXH010000284.1 GCA_018268075.1 Bacteroidota bacterium
ATGCTTCGGGTGGATATTTTAAAGATAAAATTTCTGGAACTAAAAATGTTTAAGAAGACAAAAAACATAGATACGGCTTTTCGCCATGTGCGGTTATTCTCTATTGCGTTCCTGGCAGGATGTATTATCATCTCTGTGATGATCGCTTATAAAAGTTATCAACTGGCGTCGCAATCCCAGCAAAAAATTTTCATCCTTGCTAACGGTAAAGCGTTGGAAGCTTACGCAGCAGACAGGAAGGATAATATTCCGGTAGAAGCAAGGGATCATGTAAAAATGTTCCATCATTACTTCTTCACGATGGATCCGGACGATAAGGTAATTCAGACCAATATTACCAAAGCATTATATCTCGCCGATGGTTCTGCAAAACAACAATATGATAACCTGAAGGAGAATGGATATTATACCAACCTGATTTCCGGTAATATCAGCCAGGAAATACAGGCGGACAGCATTACGATCAATACGGAAAATTATCCTTTTTATTTCCGGTACAAAGGGCAGCAGAAGATCATCCGGCCTACTACTATTGTTACCCGCAGTTTAATCACGGAGGGTTATCTCAGAAATGTATCAAGAAGTGATAATAATTCACACGGCTTTTTGATTGAACGCTGGCGGACTTTGGAAAATAAGGACATCAACATTCAAAACCGGAATTAAAATGCTCTGGAGAAAAAGAAAAAAGAAAAGTGCAGCAGCTGGCAACTGGACGGATAAAGCGGCTGGCAAGATTGCCGGTGTAGGAATCAAATTGCAAACAAAATTCGCTGAAGCCATGAATAAAAGAACTTCAAAACTATCCAATCAGAGATTGAAGATTGCGCTGATCATCTTTTGCTTTTCCAGCGGCGGTTTCAGTATCTACCTGGCCAGTCATGCCATATTTGGTAAAGATAAAAATCAGCCAGCCATAGAAGTCAAACCCATCCATGTACCTAAACACTATGATAAAACGGGTAGTGAAATTAACGAACCTGGTAACTATATTAGCGATGAACAATACCGGGAAATACAGGAATATAAGCGCTATATGGATAGCCTTGGACAGCCCATTCGTCCTGGTCTGCAGGACAGCATAAAACTATTGGAACAAATCTATCATTCACAAATAAAATGAAACGTATGAACAATGTGAAGCAATCGCAGTCCCGCCAGTCGGACGGGAGAAAAAGAAAAATGATGCTGGTATTGCCGTTGCTGGTAATACCATTTCTCACAATGGCATTCTGGGCGTTGGGTGGTGGTAAAGGCAATAGTCAACCAACCAGCGTATCCATTAACCAGGGATTGAATCCGAAACTTCCTGATGCCAACCTGAAGGAAGAAAAATTGCTGGACAAACTCGGTTTTTATGATAAAGCCGATAAGGATTCAGCAAAAATGGCTGAATGGATGCGCAGCGATCCTTATTATAATCAGAAGCCGGACACAGAAACAGTTTCGACTGATGAATTGGAACAATTAACACAAGCAACAGCTTCTAAATATAACCAGCGGTTGAATTTATCTCCATTTGAACAATCAAAGCAAAAGCCGGAAGACGAAGTGATGAAAAAACTGTCCTTGTTGCAAAAGCAACTGGATAATAATTCAAATCTTTCTCATAAGCAGGATGCCGGATACGATAACAATTATCAGGCTAACCCGGAATTTGGCAATGAAGTGGACAGGCTGGAGGCCATGATGAACCAAATGAATACTGGTAACGGTGAAGATCCCGAGATACAACAACTTTCTTCTGTGATGGATAAGATACTCGATGTGCAGCATCCAGACCGGGTAAAAGAAAGATTGGAACAAAAGAAGCCGCAACAATCTTCAAATATACTGACCGTTACCGCAACAGCCGGTGATGATACATTGGATAATGGATTTTTCGGATTAGAAGACGAGAAAATTACAAAACCCTCAAACGCTATTGAAGCAGTGGTCAACGAAAACCAGGTGTTGGTCAATGGCGCGGTGATCAAATTGAGATTATTGCACGATATGTTTATTAACGGTTCCAAGATACCATCGGGAAATTTTTTATTTGGTGTTGTGGGGCTGAATGGTGAACGACTTCAAATTGAAATTAATTCTATCCGTAGCGGCAGCTCATTATATCCTGTAAAGATGGAAGTATATGATATGGATGGACTTTCCGGCATTCATATTCCCGGCGCTATTACAAGGGATGTTGCGAAGCAATCGGCTGACAATAGTTTACAGATGATGGAGCTTACCACCCTTGATCCTTCCCTGAAAGCGCAGGCTGCGGCAGTTGGTATCAACACGGCTAAATCCTTACTTACAAAAAAAGTGAAGCTGGTAAAAGTGATGGTGAAAGCCGGGTATAAAGTATTGCTCCTGGATAAATCGACAAAACAATAACTCTTAATAAGTAAAACAAAAACAATGAAACGATTCGTGTGTTTGATTTGCGTGTGCTGGATGTTCGTTTCCACCTATGCGCAGACTTCATCGCTACAGATCTCAACGGACAAAACTACCAGCCTTATTTTTCCATTTCCTATTCGTCATGTGGACAGAGGAACGAAAGACGTACTGGTACAACCTGTAAAGGAGGCAGACAATATCCTCCTTGTAAAAGCAGCGTCTGTAAAATTTCCGGAAACAAATCTAAGCGTAGTAACCGGTGATGGTTCGGTGTATTCATTTAAAGTAAACTATACCGATCAGCCGGAGAACTGGATTTTTTATTTACCGGAACTCAAAAAATCTACTATTGCCACTTATGCCAATGGCATTCTCGACAATCACCGGACTGTACGGGGTATCCGGGACCGCAAATGGAATATTGCGGCTAGTGTGAATGGTATTTACATCAAGGATGATGTGATGTATTTCCAAATTCTGCTCTGTAACCAAAGCACCATTGATTATGATATTGAACTGCTGAAATTTTATATCCGGGACAAAAAGAAAAGCAAGCGGACTGCAGCGCAGGAAAATGAACTAAAACCTTTGCATATCTCCGGTAATACAAAGAAAGTAAAAGCTTGTGATTTTTCCATGATAGTTGTGGCGCTGGACAAGTTTACTATCCCTGATGCTAAATCCCTGTCCATTCAATTAATGGAGAAAAGCGGAGGCAGGCATTTGTTGATGAAGGTGAACAATAACAAAATAATCCAGGCCATTCCCTTACCTGATCTGAAATGAGCTAATGCCCTTCCGATATGGAAAACAATTATCCCATACCCAGAAATATTCTGGACAATTATGATGTTGCCGGCCTCATGAGTAAGATGGCAAAGGCTGATTGGTACTATGATTATACAGAAGATAGATCTGTATGGGAAAAAGGATATGCCGAGGTCAAAGGGATAACAGAAGATTTAAGACAGCTAAGCAAACTTGAAAACGGAGTGTTTGCCGCCAATTATTTGTGGGATGCGTATGTACCACTCTATTCTGTGCCAAAACCTGAATTTATGAGACAAGAAGAGAACAAGATTTTATCACTTCAAAATTCTACAATTATGTTAGAAAACAATTATGAATACCTGAGCAAGCAATTATTGCTGACAGGTTTCGGTGAAAGCCACAAAGAAGAATTAAAAGCCAAGATGCAACAGGGTCAGGCCGAGTTTATGCTTACGCATAAACAGGATTATGGTCATGACAGCACAGTTGCTACGTTACAATTTAGAAAGTCAGATGAGAGCGATATGTACTTCTTCAATCGCTATAATCTCATGCTTCAAAATAAGCAACACCCCGACGCTATTAAGCAGACCTTTTACATTAATCCCAAAGAAGATAATATCACCCTGAAAGAGGCGTATAACCTGATGAGTGGCCGGGCGGTCCATAAGGAACTATCGAACAAAGAAGGTGAAAAATACAATGCTTGGGTTCAGCTTGATTTTAAAGAAACAGACAAGCATGGCAACTATGTGACGAAGCAATTCCACCAGAACTACGGGTATGATCTGCAGGCTGTATTGGCCAAGCATCCCATCAAGGAACTCGCTTCGGAAACCGATAAAACCAGATTGATGGAGTCCTTAGAACGAGGTAACCGGCAATCAGTAACGCTGGAAATAAACGGAAAAGAGCAAAAGATATTTATTGAAGCGTCGCCTCAGTTCAAATCACTGAATTTTTATGACAACTCCGGTCAGCGCCTTCGTTCCGATAAACTCTACGAGAACAATTCGCAGGAACAGTCAGAAAAACAAGAGA
>JAFDXH010000285.1 GCA_018268075.1 Bacteroidota bacterium
TGCGTGTTGTGCTGTACTAAGCTTCACTTTCATTTCAATGGCATTGAAACATACCAAGGAAAAAGCGAAGACAGAGGCTGTATTGGAGCAGGTTCCCGTTGACTAAATCTGAATCTAACGATATCAGTGCCGGCCTGGACATTACTGCGAATGATGGTGAGCGAGATTGTATCATCCGCCCAATAAAGGATTTACATTAGGCTTCTACAATCCCAAAGTGATTCTAAACCTGGTTAAAATATCCGGTTCAGTTCTTCATCTATACACATCAGCCCATTGCTTAAAAAATAAAAAACAGCTCTTCCTTTTGTGATAAAGCGTTTTTGAATTCGTTGCATAAGACAATGGCTGGTTCAATCTTTTTATGGGAGATGATGGATGAATAGAAGTTCAGGAATCCGGATAATTTGAAAACACAGGCAATTACAAAACCTGGCCAATCTTCAAGTCATTTTTATTTGTCCATCAATACTTAAAAACCAGCTAACCGGGTTACATATTTCAATAACCCGGGCTGGCTGAATTCATAAGAAAACTTTCAAACGAAAGCTGGCCTATGATTAATGGAAAATTGAATACGGATTTTCCTGTGAATCTGTTATTACAAAGTTTGTATTAGTCACGCCTGTTGTAAACGGGAAAAAAGTCAATTTTAAAGGGAGTGTTTTAACGGTAGGGCATATGGACCATTTCATGTATTTGTGGCAACGTAAAGCATAAAACCAAAAAAACAATAAGCGAATTGATTAAAGAGAAAAAAATAAAAGTAGATTCGATGAAACTATTTTAACCTTAAAATATTTCTTTATGAAGCTTAAAGCAAAAAGGCATATTTTACTTATATTTTTCTTTTTGTGCTATTTAGTGCAATTGAGGAGCCAATGTCCTCCTCCCCCAGATAAAAAAGTGCCATTTATGTGGATACCGAAAGATAAGTCAGTTGAAAGAACACTCTGGTTTAAATTCGGGAAACTGCATACTGCGGTTTATAGTAAGCAGGAAATTTTAAATCGTCTTCTGGGAAAAGAGCATCCTTCTAACTATACCTATTCAGTTATAGATTTTGACAAAATGCTTTCAAAAATAGAATTAGAAAATGGCGGCCCACAAAATATAAAAGGATTAAGGGTTTATTTTGCTGCCCATAAAGCATCTATTGAACCTGATAATGTACCTATGGAAACCTCAATAATACCTGATAAACAAATTGTGTTAATCTTTGCACCTACAGATATAAACGCAAAAGATTTGAACAAATATTATATTTTTGGTTCCGACAAAAAACCATATACCTTCAAAAAACAAGGTACAATTGATTTACTACAACAATGGTTAAATTATTATAAAGATAACGCAGGACACATCGGACTTGTATTTACATTAGAGCCGTCTGCCACAGAAAATATTGATAATGGAATTGTCACTGATACAGAAAGTATACTTTATTGTTATAGCGATTTCTTAGATTTTATCAGGTGCGAAAGAGATTACCAGAATAATCTAAGAAAGAATTCTAACAAGCCTCCAATAGATTTTATTGAAATCGATTTCGCATCATTCTCAGATACTGGTGTATCAAGTCCAAAGTATCCTTCTGGTTTTAAAAATCGCTTGCATCTTCTTTTTGAATTTAAGAGCCAAAACGCCATAGTTTATATTGACGAATCAAAAGATTTTTACAATAGATTAGAAACTTTAGGTATAGCAGGGACAAATTGTGATTTTCCTTCTTTCAATATTGACAAAGAAATTAACAAGGGGGGCGATAACGGCCAACTATGCCCGCCATACAATTGTCCTAAATAAATCTGAGCAATGAAAAATCAACAGTGGAACATTTAAAAGCACTTTTTAATGTTGTAGTAACGGCCGAATATATCACATTCATCGCTGCCATATTCCTTTTGTATAAAAAACAAACAGGAATATGGCGGTTTTTTATTCCATTACTTTTCCTGATTGTTTGTGTCGAAACATATGGCTGGTATGCCCGCTATTTTTTAAATAAATCAAATGCCCTGGTATTTAATTTAAATATGGTCGTAACGGTCTCCTTCATGCTTTGGGTGTTATCGACCGCAGCAATCTCTCAAAAAATCAGGCGATTTATTTTCGGGCTGGGAGGTATATTTTTATCCATTGCAGCATTTAACCTTTTATTTTTGCAGGGCTTCTTTCAGTATAACTACTATAGTGAATCAATTGGTGATATAATTGAGGTTATTGTATGCTGTATCCTACTTTATTATTTAATAACACAGGAGCCCTATATCAATATCCTGGGCTATGAGTATTTCTGGCTCGCAAATGGAATTTTGTTCTCTGCGATGGGCAGTGCAGTATTGTACACCTTTCCAACTTTACTAGCTAACTTTCAAAAACATTCAGGAATAAATATTTTTGTTATTCTTAATAATATATTAAACATCCTGTTATATGGAAGCTTGATTATCGCATTTATATGTCGCAACCGGAATACGAAATTATCACGGGCATTATAGTTGCCACCCTTGTTTTTATAATCATTGGCTTTTTTATTGTTATACTGATAGCATTTATTAATCAACGTAAGAAAAAGCACATTGAAGAAAAAGCAACACTGCAATTAAAATTTCAGCAAGAATTGTTGCATTCGCAACTCGAAATCCAGGAACAAACCTTCAACAATATCAGCCAGGAAATACACGACAATGTCGGCCAGATATTAAGCCTCGCGAAAGTGCAGATCAATATTATGAATGAAAGTGAAACGATGAGTAAAGAGATGCTGAACGAAGTGAAAGAGAATGTAGGTAAAGCGATGAGTGACCTGAGAGATATTGCCAAAAGCCTGAGCAGTGAGCGCATCCGTTCACTGAGTATGCACAGTGCTATAAGCAATGAAGCGGAGCGAATCAATAAAAGCGGGGTCAGCCAGATAAGCGTTTCCGTGGAAGGGGAAGAGAAAAAAATGAATGAGCAGAAAAAATTAATTTTATTCCGCATTATACAGGAAAGCCTGCAGAACAGTATTAAACATGCAAATGCGTCGCGTATCGGTATTCAA
>JAFDXH010000286.1 GCA_018268075.1 Bacteroidota bacterium
GGATGGGACGGTTCCATAAATGGAATTTTGCAAACAACCAATACTTATGCGTATGTAACACAGGGAGTAGATTATACCGGGAGGATAATCACTAAAAAAGGTACTGTAACATTGATAAGATAAAACCTGCAGAGTGCGGAACACCGAAAAGCAACAATCTATTTTTTCTTACGGTGCTTATAATAAAATAGTATCAATAACCCCACTGCTTTTTAAATATAAAATCTACTCAGATAAAAATTTTTGTATTAAAATAATATTGGTGTTTACATATTTTTTCAAATGCATAAACATATATTGACCCAGGTTATATGACTAACAAAATTTCTATTTGGGGTTATATTACATCTTCGTGATTTTTAACTCACCAACTATAGTGGTAAAATTTTCAAAAAAAAGGCTTCATCTCAGCAGATTCTTCTCTGATGTACAGATTGCTCTCCTGCCACAGTATGTGTAACTTCAGAATAACTTGTGGATATATAATAACAATTGAAAATTTCATTCATTAGACGATTACGGTAGGAAGTATCATCTTCCTGTCTTGTGCGGTTTATGCACGAAGTGTCAAAAAATCCCCTGAAAGTATTGACTTTACTGGATTGTTGTTTTCAAAAAGGGTAACCTCGGGTCTTTATCCAGGTTTGATTTATCTTCGTTTGGATGTTTATACGACGTAAAAGAAATGCATCCGGCTGCATAAGTGTACAGGTTGTTCAAAAGCTGGGAAGCTGAAAAAAAATTTTAAAAACTATCGGAAGTTCTAAAAATACCGATGAGATTACCCATTTATATCAACTGGCTCATGAGCAAATCAATACATTGAAACTGACAACGTCATTGCCATTTCATCAAAGCCAGGAACAGCAATATATTGCAGATTTTAAAAGCAGTATCCGGCAGTTACGACTTGCAGGGCCAGAGTTATTGTTGGGTAAAATTTTTGAGGAGATCGGCTTCAACGCCATTAACGATGAGTTGTTCAGGCACCTTGTCATTACCCGGCTGGTGTATCCTGTAAGCAAGCTCAAAACGGCAGATTACCTTGCTAAATACAAAGGTGTACAACTGAGTGTTTACCGCATATACCGCTACTTAGATAAGCTCCAAAAGCATCAGATTAATCAGGTAAAAGAAATCAGCCTAAAACATACCATGCAATTGTTGGGTAATCAAATGAGTATTGTTTTTTATGATGTAATCACTTTATATTTTGATAGAAAGGAAGATGACGACTTTAAACTAATGGGGTTTAGTAAAGATGGCAAACACCAGCAACCCCAAATTGTACTTGGCCTACTGGTGAGCCCCGGCGGCTATCTTTTGGATTATGATGTATTTGAAGGGGATAAATATGAAGGAGATACATTAATGCCAATTATTGGGCATTTTGCAGACAAACATAAGCCGGAGCAGTTAATCGTGGTGGCTGATGCCGGGCTGCTATCGCAAAAAAACATAGCGCTGCTTGTGGCAAAGCAGTATCAATACATTTTGGGCGCCGGATAAAAAACGAGAATGAAGCCATTACAAAGCAAATTTTAGTCCTGCATTTACAAGATGTGCAAAGCGCCGAGATTGTCCGGCACGATGGTGCTAAGCCGATTATAAGCTACAAAACGGCAAGGGCTGTCAACGATTACAAGAACAGAGAGCGGGGCTATGCAAAGCTGGATAAGAAAATAAAAACCGGAAAAATTATCAAAGAGCACCTCAACAACAAAGGGTACAACAAATATTTGAAAATAGAAGGCGATGCCAATATCAGTATTGATAAAGAAAAATATATGAAGACAAGAAATGTGGCGGTCTCAAAGACTGCCGAACCAATACCAGCCTGCCCAAAGAGGCGGTGATCGAAAAATACCACCAACTCTGACAAATCGAAAAAACCTTTAGAATATCCAAACACGATTTGTAAATAAGACCTATCTATCACCAGCTAAAACGGCGTATAGAAGCCCATATCTGTATCGCTTTTGCTGCCTGCAAAGTTTATAATGAACTCATCTTAAATACAACAGAGCAAAAACAACTTGCAGCCATCTTTAATCAATACCCCCAGCCCGGGTAACCCCCATCGCACAAAACCGGAGCAATTGCCCTACCTGTCAGCAGTGCGAAGCAGGAAAATGACCAACCACCGGTTTTCTTTCACTTCTTTACGCACCGGCCAGGCGGGCGCTGGAGAATGCAGGTATTAAAACTTTGCAACAATTATCAAAATACAGCGTATCAGAAATATTAAGTCTGCACGGAATGGGTAAAACCAGTTTACCCATATTAAAAGATGCTTTGAAAAGTGCGGATCTGTCTTTTAGAAGGAAATGATGATTCTTTAGAATGCCTGTTACTATTTCTGTTGATTATGTGTAAGCAATATAAGAATGAATTTTTTTGCGCCTGATAAATATGCAACCCCTACCGTTGTGCTATTTGGTTTTAATGCCTGACACATTGAACTCTGTGAACCATTACGATGCCAGGCAGTAGTTCAGGATTGATATTACCTGAAGTCTGGCAGATAAACTGTTGGTTCCGGTTCTAGCGAATGATAAGCTTGACGACTTCGATCATTTTTATGGCTATTTTTTTATGACTGGAAATTTGATGCAGCCTTGTATTCGGGCATTTCCCGTTTTATAGCAATATTAATTTTTGAATTAAAAATGAATTTCACGAATCATAATGTTCAAAATAGAATTCTACCGTAGCCATCCCCGGGTGGACAGTAGAAATAATAAAAGGCTGCTATTTACAGCAGCCCTTTATCTTAAATTAATCCTCAAACAATACTAGAATCCGGGATTGTTTGGCAAAAGGTTGGGATTGATATCAATCTCCTGTTTTGGAACCGGAAACAGCAGTTGATTTTCCGTGAATGTTCCGTTGAAGACAGTTTTATGTCCAACAAAATCATTCCAGTTTTTAGTGATGTCATTTCGTACTTTACGGGTACGTAGCATATCAAACCACATTTTGTTTTCATAGCACAATTCAAAATAGCGCTGCGACCATACCTCTTTTTCAAAAGCATCCTGGCTCATCGTGCCAATGGGTGCAAGCTTGGCACGATCCCTGATTGCATTCACGTAAGCTATTGCATTTGGGTTTGGCGCCCCTTCTGCACGGTTTGATGCTTCGGCATACAGGAGCATTACATCAGCTAAACGGTACAATGAATAATTAAGATCTGACCTTAATGTACTTAAGGCTGCTGTTGAATCGAACCATTTAAAAATGTAATGGTGAGCAAAAACCACCGGTACACCGCTGCTCGCATTGGGGTAGGTAGAATAAAAATACTGTTGCTCTTCTACCCGTTTATCACCAGCGGGAAACGATGCTATAAACTCGTCTGTAGGCACTACCGATCCGTATTCATCAGAATACTTTGAAATACGGGAATAGTTAGGAATATTTAAAGGAGTAAGCGGATTGTTTGAAGGAATACTCGCCGCATACTGAACCTGGAAAATAAATTCTCCCTTGTTCTTATTAGCAGGCAGCCTCATATCTCTATACTCAGGAAACAGTGTGTATCCACCGTTTTGTACCACTGCCAGCGAACGCTGGGCAGATTCAGCATAATATTGATTGCCGCCATTAATTGCCGCTCCGGCATAAGTAAGATATACGTCTGCCAGAATTGATTTCACTGCGCCCATCGAAATAAGCCCTGTTTTATCCTGCCAGGGTAATGTTGATTGTTCTGCAAGTAACAGATCCGGAATAATGATATTATCATAAATTTCCTTCGCGGGAGTGCGGGGTAAATTTAGTCCGCTTACTTTTTTAGGTACCTCTGTTACTGAAGGTACTGCGCCATACATGCGTACCAGATAGAAGTAAAACAATGCTCTCATGGTGTGTGCCTCTGCCAGCATATTTGTTTTTTCTTCCTCTGTTAAACCAAGTGCTGTAATAGTAGGAATTTGCTCAATAGCCTGATTACAAGTTCCCACTCCTTTATACAAATTCTGCCACCAGGTATCTACATAAAACGAAGTAGCATTATAACTAAGGTTCTGGAAATTTATATAGCCTGTCTGCCCTAAATCACTATCAGCTTTTCCCGTCATAAACTCCATCAGGTTCCAGGTATTACCACCATAAGAAGAGGGCTGACCACCAAGCATAGATGCCTGTAGGAATTGATAGCATGCATTGGTTAATGCACGGGCTACTTTTTTACTTGATAATTGAGATTCGGGTGAAATGAAGTTGGTAGGTTCTTCTTCAAGGAATTTTTTACACGAAGTAGTTAGAACGACTACGGCTCCAACTAATATTGCTATATGATATTTTAATTTTTTCATGATTCTCATTTTTTACATTAGAAACTAAGTGTAGCACCCAAATTCCATACTCTCGGGCGGGGGTAAGAGAAGAAATCAAGGTTTTGTGAGAATGAGCCGTTTGCACCATAGCTGCTGTTGTAAGTATCCACCTCTGGATCGTACCCTGTATACTTTGTAATAATAAACAGGTTTTGTACACTTACATAAAAACGCAGCTTGTTTATCTTCATTCTTTCAAGCGTTGAAGAAGGCAGGGAATAGCCAAGTATAAAATTCTGCCCTCTGATAAATGATCCGTCTTCTACCCACCATGTGTCGAATTTAGAATCCTGTGCAAAGCGGTAGTTCCTTACCTGGGAGATCATTGTATTCTGGTTAGTTGGTGTCCATCCATCAAGCACTGTTTTAATGCTGTTGGCAATAGTTTGCCTGTCTTCTGATGAATGTTTAAATGTTGCTGCTGTATTTACACCTTGTACAAAACGTATATCAAAAGAGAAATCCCAGTTTTTGTAATTCATGGTGCTGGAGAAAGTACCGGTCCATTTAGGATAAGCGCGGCCGATGATACTATAGTTTTCTGTACCGTTATCATTATACAAATACTTTCTGTCGCCGGGCTTCAGATTACGGCTTGCAGCAAGATCTGCTTCATGTTCTCCGTATGTTCCCAAACGCGTTCTGCCCCAGAAAGAACCAATAGATTCACCAACACGAAGAATATTGGTTTGCCCCAAAAAGTTAGGACCAGGGAATATATCGGCATTTCCATCTTTCAACTTTAAAATTTTGTTTTTGTTTGTTGAGAAAATGAAATTGGTTGACCATGTAAAATTCCTTGACTGAACATTTACCGTGTTAAGGTTAATTTCAAAGCCGGCATTTCTAACAGAACCAACATTAATGTAAACAAAGTTGCTATTCAAACCTGCTGACCAGGGAATAGGTGCCTGCAGCAACAGATCTTTAGTTACACGATTATAATAATCTGCAGTTAACTTAACGCGGTTATTAAACAATCCAAGCTCAATGCCTACATCTGCTTGCATAGACACTTCCCACTTTAAATCAGGGTTACCGAGATAGCTTGGAATCAATGTTGCACTTGCTGCACCATTCAATACGCCGCTGCTTGGCAATATCTGCGCGATAGACTGGTACTGACCAATTTCCTGGTTGCCCGATCCGCCATAGCTTGCGCGTATTTTCAGATCGCTGATAGCAGAGCTGTTGTCCTTCATGAAATTTTCTTCAGATACTCTCCATGCTGCACCCACTGAAGGGAAGAACGCGTACTTGTTATTCTTACCGAATTTAGAAGAACCATCATAACGGCCTGTAGCGGTAAACAAATATTTATCGGCAATATTATAAGTAACACGGGCAAAGTATGAGTTCATCGCCCATTTATAATCCTGTGATTGAGACTGGCTTCTTAATGTACCTGCCTGCAGGTAATGCCATTGAAATATATCATCAATAAAGTTCTGAGTTTCTGCCCTTACCCTTTCCTGGTTATATTGTTGCCAGGACGCACCCAAAAGTGCCGTCATTTTATGACCGTTAGAAAACTTGGTGTTGTAGGTAAGATAGTTCTCAGACTGCCAGTATGCATTTTGATAAGTGTTAAGGTTGGCTATCCCTCCCTGATCTTTTGACAGGTTATGCAAATCGCCGGCAGAATAGAAATTGCTTTTGTAATTGTTCAGGTTAAATCCGAAGTCTGATTTAAATTCCAATCCTTTAGCCAGTTTAAACAGCATATAAGTGTTGCCTAAAGTTTGGAAAGTGTTATTCAGTGAATACCTGTTATTGGCAATGTGCACAGGATTTGCACCTCCTTCCATACCTGCAACATCACTATTGCCACCCCAGGTTCCGTCAGGGTATTTTATAGGGATGATAGGTATAGCTTCTGCCACCATCCGTGGCACATTCAAACTTCCATTGCCATCTGATACCATACGTTGCAAAGATTTGATCACAGACAAATTTCCGCCAACTTTTAACCAGCTTTTTACATCCGAGTCCAATGTAAATCTTGCCGAATACCGATTAAAATTAGATGTGGTCATTATACCATCCTGGTTCAGATAACCTAAAGAAACGCTGTATAAAGTTTTTTCACTGCCTCCCTGAACATTTACCTGATGACTGTGCGACAGGGCAGGTTTATACACTTCGGATTCCCAGTTGGTATTGTATAAAGGTTTGTCATTTGCATCAAAAAGCAACGGATAATTGGTATGATTTAGTGCTTTTGCCGGTGTCCATACCGCACCATTGGGATCAAACTTTTGACCGTTGGCAAATGATTCATTAAACACTTTTATGAATTCTTCTGAGTTAAGTGCGGGTAAATGTCTGTACAGTTGAGCAACATTAACATTGCCATCATACGTAACTCTTGCCCCACCGCTTCTTCCTCTTTTAGTAGTAATCATTATTACACCATTCGCACCTCTTGCACCATATATGGCTGTAGAAGACGCATCTTTTAGTACCTCTATAGAAGCAATATCATTCGGGTTTAAACTATTGCCATCAACACCGGCAACACCATCCACAACATATAAAGGATCAAGACTTGAGTTTATAGAACCGAGGCCACGCACCCTTACTTTAGCTCCTGCACCCGGTGCATTACTGTTTACACTTACTTCAACGCCGGCTACTTTTCCCTGCAATGCCTGCGTAATATTGGGTACCGGCATATCCATTAGTTTATCTGCTTTCACTACGGCTACAGAACCCGTTAAATCTGATTTTTTAACGGTACCATAACCTATCACTACTATGTCGCTAAGGCTGTTGTCTTCCGACGATAACAAGATGTTTGCCAAACCCGTGGCGTCATTGGCTGCTACTTCCACTTTTTTGAATCCTACATAACTGAACACCAATATTGCATTGGCGTTGCTTACGTCTAGTGAAAAGCTTCCGTCTGCTTTTGTTGAAGTACCATTGTTGGTGCCTTTTTCCAGGACAGATACACCTGAGAGTGGTTCCCCATTTTCATTAACTACCCTGCCCTTAACAGAGATCGCCCTAAACTCAATATTATGTTCAGAGAATTTTTCCCCGACAATTACTACAAGATGCTCATTTAAACACTTGTAACTGAGTTGGGTATGCTGGAGTATCTGATCCATTACCTCGGCAAGGGAAGCATTATTGGCTTCGATGGAAACCGACTTGGCGTCTTTTAAAAGCTGGTCTTTATAAACGAACCGAAAATTACCCTGTTCTTCTATTGACTGTAAAACTTTCTTTAGCTTAACTCTTTCGAGTTTAAGGTTTATTCCCTGACCGTAGCTGTGTGCATAGGTTTGTGTCGAAAACGCGACAATCAAGAAAAAAGCCATTTTCGTCATAAGCAGACTTTTGATTAAAAAACAGCGCATGCCTACGTATGCGCCGTATTCATTTTTTTTCATAACTTGTTTTTGATTTGTTTAATGATGAACTGCCTGGCTGGGCGGTTTGTCTCAATTCCCGGAGAATGTTGCAAGCATTCTCCGGTTTAGTTTAGGTTTTATTGTTTTCTATCATAGTCTATCACTGTTTTGAGGTTAATAATCAAATCGTTTTTCAAATATTTATTTGATGGTTACAACGTCTTTATCAATGGAGTAAGAGAAATTCCCCGTAAATTTCAATGCCTCCATCACTTCTGGCAAAGTTTCGTTTTCAAAAATGCCGCTATACTGGGTAGATTTCGCATTTTCATCAACCAGAACATTTACACGTACATTATACCATCTTTCTATTTTACGCATGACCTGCTCCAAGGATTCTGCGTCAAATACAAGCTTGTTTTTTGTCCATAAGGCATCCAGTGCCATACTGTCCTTTTTCTGAAAGTGGATTTTACCAACAACAATATTCATATCATCTGCTATCGGTTTAATTTCCGATTCACCGGAATCTGTAATGTATTCAAGGCTTGTATTGTTAACGCGAAGTTTTTCATGAGGTTTTAAGACTATTTTTTTCTCGGGGCTGTTGTGTAAAGTGATTTCTACAGAACCTCTGATTAATGAAGTTTCTGTAGTAGCGTCTGTGTCATAAGCTTTTACGTTAAAAGCTGTGCCAAGTACCCGTATGTCTATAGTTCTGGTATGAATAATAAATGGACGATAAACATCCTTTACTACATCAAAATATGCTTCACCTGTTAAAGTAATTTCACGGACGTCTCCAAGAAAGTTCTCGTCGTAACTAATTTTACTGTCAGCGTTTAACCAAACATCGGTGCCGTCAGGCAACTGAATTTTTGATTTGGAACCTTTTTGGGTAACAACAGTATTCTGGGGAATAGATTTGGTTGTATCTGTGCTGCCTGGAAACAGGTGTGCGTTGTAATAAAGCAAGACCATGATTGCTACTGATGCGGCAGCTCCCGTAAGGATGTATATCCAACGATACCGTTGTTTTCTGTCGCCATCTCTTAGGAAGAGATTCGAATCGGTTTCTTCGTATTGTTGCGGAATGTAGCCAATGTCAGGATGGTTACTGAGGCGCTGTAAATGCATGTTATAAAAGTTATTTACAGTTTCTCCGCTTTTGTCCTCCTTCTTTACCCACATTTGGGATATCAGTTGTGCCTGCCAGCCCAATTCGGGGTGGTGTTTCAGCAGCAATGCAAATTCCTCCAGTTCCTCCACTGTTGCTTCGCCAGTGAGTTTTAAACTTAAAAGAAGCCAGAATCTTTCATTTTGCATAATAAAATTGCTATTGTAACATGGATACCATTCAGGCTGTTTTTGTACCAAAAGAAAAAATTTTTTTTTTAGAAATATTTTGCCGTCAACTTTACAGCTAAAGAAATTAAAGTTCATCGCCGTTGAATCGTTTAGTTTGTATATCAGACTTGCAGGAAAAGATTGCTTTGTATGATGACATGAAAGCTTACAGGGATTTGTGTGATATTTTTTACCAGCAACTTTTTCGAACAGCGTACGCCTTTGTCAGGTCAAAAGAGTCTGCCGAAGAAATTGTTTCTGATGTATTTATTAAAGTTTGGCAGATGAGAGCCAGGTTGCCAAAAATCGATAACCTTAATGTGTACCTCTACACCATCACAAAGAATCTTTGCATAAAATACATAACCCGTCAATACAAGAATCCGGTAACGAGTCTTGATGAAATCTCTTTTGAAACAGCCATTGATTTTAATACTCCGGAAGATATCTGTATCTCATCAGATGTAATGAGTAAAATTAAGACAGCTATGGACACATTGCCGCCAAAATGCAGATTGATTTTACAATTAGTGAAGGAGAATGGTTTGCGTTATGAGGAGGTGGCTTCCATTTTAGATATTTCCACTCTTACCGTTCGTAATCAATTGGCAATTGCAGTCAAAAAATTGGGAAAGGTTTTGCCGGTATATTTAGGATACCCTGAAAATTTACCAACAGCCAAAACCAGTACATCAAATACTAAATTGTAATACATCCAGCACTTCAGCAATACCCGAATACTAGTTCCCGGAAGCCAACCCTGCACATCGCGAATTAATTGATCAGTACATCACGAAATAAGTCCACTTTTTAAGTGGTTGAAAGAGTTGATTATATCCTTGTACCTGCCGCTTATATTTTCGTTCGAATTGATTAATAGAATGTATCTGTGCTATAATCCATCCTGTTTTCAACTTTAATGGCAAAAATGATTTTTTGTTTGATACTTCCTTACTGAACCGTATAGCGGTTCTAAAACAAAATATCATCTCTGATTGTTGCCTATATATAAAACAAAATTTTAACCACCGCTTTGTTTATTTAAAAGTAAATTGCTTTGTTAACGAAGTTCGAAAATAAGTATTTCATTATGTCTTTTAAATTACAGTCAC
>JAFDXH010000287.1 GCA_018268075.1 Bacteroidota bacterium
AGGAAATGGTTTGCGTTTTCTAAATTGGAAAAGGAATCTGTGGAAAATATTATTAACTCAATTGCAACCATTGTCTGAACTATGATTTTTATGATTAAAGGATTATTATGATTAAGGAAAAAGAATATAAAATAAATCAAGCCAATCACACCAATCAGATGAATCAAGGTTCAGACAATATGAAGAAAGGCTGGGAAATAAAGAAGTTTGAAGATTGTCTTGAAAAAGTAGTTTATACAAATAAAATCCAGAAAAAGGATTTTAAAGAAAAAGGCGTTTACCCAATCGTTTCTCAGGAAAAAGATTTTATAAATGGCTATTGGGATAATGAAGATGATTTATTGAGAGTAGATGGCCCAGTTGTAATTTTTGGTGACCATACACAAGTTATAAAGTTTGTAGATTTTGATTTCGTATTGGGTGCTGATGGTGTGAAAATTCTAAAACCAAAGGATAAGGTTGACCCAAAGTATTTTTATTATTTCCTACAAAATATTGATTTAGGAAGCTTGGGGTATGCTCGACATTACAGGCTTTTGAAAGAAATAAATATTGCCTACCCGAAATCTCTCCCCGAACAACAACGCATTGTTGCCATATTAGACCAAGCCTTTACCGCCATAGCCAGGGCAAAAGCCAACGCCGAACAAAATCTAAAAAACGCTAAAGAACTTTTTGAAGTTGTTTTAGACAGTATTTTATACAATAAAAAATTGAAAATTGAACAATTAGGGAATATTTGTGAGAAAGTTGAATATGGAACTTCATTGAAATCAAAATCAGAAGGGAAACTTCCAGTCTTGAGAATGGGGAATATTAAAAATGGAAGTTTTGTTTGGGACAATCTTGTTTATTCAGATAACGAAGAAGACAATAAGAAATATCTTCTCAAACATAATGATGTTTTATTCAACCGAACCAATAGCCCTGAACTAGTTGGTAAAACTGCAATTTACAAAAGTGAGCAACCCGCAATTTTTCCAGGTTATTTAATTCGCATTCATAGGAAAGAAAATTTGCTTGACCCTGATTATTTAAATTATTATTTAAATAGTAGAATGGCTTTTGATTATGGAAAAACAGTCGTGATTTCAAGTGTTAATCAGGCTAACATTAACGGAACGAAATTAAAAACATATCCAATTCCATTACCATCATTAAAAGAGCAACAAACCATCGTCCGCCAATTAGATGACCTGCGAACCGAAACCAAAAAGTTAGAAGCAGTGTATCAAAAGAAAATAGGTGATTTGGAAGAACTGAAAAAATCAATTTTGCAAAAGGCATGTAGCGGGGGTCTGAACTATGATTTTAATGATTAAATGAATACTATGATTACTAAAATAAATTCACTTTACAATGGAAGAAAATAAAAATCAAAGCCCGTCAGAAAATCAAAAGAAAATCATAGTTCAAGACAAGTATCCCCTTTCAGAACTTACAGGCAAAATTATCGGTTGTGCAATGGAAGTGCATAAAATATTGGGCAACGGGTTTCAGGAAGTAATTTATCAACGGGCTTTGGCTATTGAAATGAGCAGGCAAGGATTATCATATAGCCGTGAACACGAAATGGAGATTTTTTATAAAGAAGAAAATATTGGAACAAGGCGAGTTGATTTTTTTGTGGAAGGAAAAATTATGGTTGAGTTAAAAGCTATTATACAGTTAGAGAATGTTCATTTGGCACAGGCGATTAATTATTTAGAAGCCTATAATATGAAAATAGGATTATTAATAAACTTCGGTAGTCAGAGTTTGCAATTTAAAAGAGTAATGAAACCAGAAAAAAATCATAGCCCATCAAATAATCAATAAAATCATAGTTCAGACAAAAGAGAAATTATGAACGAAGCAGAAACCCGGGCAGAACTCATTGACCCAAAACTAAAAGACAACGGTTGGGATAGCAAACTAAATGCAGCCGTAAAAGTCCATCGCGAATTTCCGATTGCACCCGGCAAAATACAGCCCGGAGGCAGAAGAAAGAATCCAAAATTTGCCGATTATATTTTAGCATACAAAGGCCGTAAACTGGCCGTTGTAGAAGCAAAAAGCGATGAATGTGTAGTAGGCGAGGGCATCCATCAGGCAAAGGACTATGCCGAAAAATTGGAAATAGATAATGCTTATGCAGCCAACGGTAAAGCCATTTATTACATCAACATGAAAACGGCTGCCGAAGCGCCTGCAGATAATTTTCATACGCCTGCCGCATTGTGGAATATTACTTTTCCGGTAAAAAATGAATGGCAGGATAAATTTTCACTTTTGCCTTTTGAAGATGTAGGCGGTACCAAAGGCGCCCGTTATTACCAGGAAACCGCCGTAGATAAAACAATGGATGCCATAGCCCAAAAAAGGAATCGAATCCTTCTTACGCTTGCTACCGGTACCGGTAAAACTTTTATCGCTTTTCAAATTGCATGGAAGCTTTTTTACACCCGGTGGAACCAAAGTTATGAGCCTACCCGCAGGCCCCGTATTTTGTTTCTGGCCGATAGAAATATTCTGGCTAATCAGGCCTTTAATGCCTTTAACGCTTTTCCGGATGACGCCCTGGTGCGTATTCGCCCTGGAGAAATCAGAAGAACCGGAAATGTACCTACAAACGGAAGTATCTTCTTTACCATCTTTCAAACCTTTATGACAAACCGTAAAGTGGAAACTGAAAAGTTGGTTGAAGATAACCTTTCAATAGCGGCAGAACCGGAAGCAATCTATGCAACCGAACCATATAATTTTGGCCAATATCCAAAGGATTATTTTGATTTTATCATCATTGATGAATGTCATCGTGGTGGTGCAAACGATGAAAGCACCTGGCGGGCTATCCTTGAATATTTTTCGCCAGCCGTACAAATCGGGCTAACAGCCACGCCCAAACGAAATGAGAATGTGGACACTTACAAATATTTTGGTGAGCCGGTTTATACCTATTCCCTTAAAGAAGGAATCAACGATGGATTTTTAACACCGTTCAAAGTAAAGCGCATTACAAGCTCTCTGGATGAATATACTTACCAGCCGGATGATAATGTAGTAGAAGGGGAAATAGAACAGGAAAAAACCTATAAGGAAGCTGATTTTAATAAAATTATTGAGATAAAGGAACGTGAAGCACACCGGGTAAAAACGTTCATGGATTTAATCAACCAAAACGAAAAGACATTGGTTTTTTGTGCTACCCAGGATCATGCCGCTGCTGTGCGCGACCTGATTAATCAGTATAAAAAAAGCACGGAACCCAATTACTGTGTTCGCGTTACTGCCAACGATGGCGAACTTGGCGAACAATACCTGCGCGAGTTTCAGGACAATGAAAAAACCATTCCTACTATTCTCACCACTTCGCAAAAATTATCTACCGGCGTAGATGCCCGAAACGTCCGCAACATTGTTTTAATGCGCCCGATCAATTCCATGATAGAATTTAAACAAATCATTGGAAGGGGAACACGCTTATTTGATGGCAAAGATTTTTTCACCATCTACGATTTTGTAAATGCATATCATCATTTTCAGGATCCAGAATGGGATGGCGAACCTGAAGAACCTGTGATAGACAATCCTGAACCAGAACCGGAGCCAGGTGAGCCTGGCGAATCTGAAGGCCCGGGAGAACCGCCCGGAGAACCAAGAGTAAGAATAAAGGTGAAACTTGCTAACGGAAAAGAACATCGGATTACTCATGCTGTTGAATCTTCTTTTTTCAATGCCGATGGCAATCCAATAACTCTGCAGGAGTTTTTAGATAAGCTCTACGGTGAAATACCGCAATTTTTTAAAAGCGAAGAAGAATTAAGAAAAATCTGGTCAGACCCGAAAACGAGAAAAGCATTACTTGAAAAAATGGAGGCTGCAGGGTTTGGAAGGGAAGACTTATTGCAGCTTCAAAAAATAGTGGACTGCGAAAAAAGTGATTTGATTGATGTACTGGAATTTATTTCCTACTCAAAGGCACCAATCACAAGAGAACAAAGAGTAGCCAACGCTCAAAAAAATATTTTTGAAAATTTGGAGCCGCATCAGAAAGAGTTTTTAGATTTCGTATTGGGCAAGTATATTGAATCGGGTGTTGGAGAACTTGACCAGGAGAAGCTGCCAGTCCTTCTTACAAATAAATATCAGTCATTGGAAGACGCTAAAGAAGTATTGGGCGCACCTGCAAGCATTGCACAGTTGTTTACACAGTTTCAGCAACACTTGTATCAGCATAGAGTGGCTTAGGTGTTTGATTGCAATATTTTTTATATGGATTACCTTAATCATAAAAAAAACCGTACTCATAAAAAGTACGGTTTTCCAAGTGGGCCCACCAGGACTTGAACCTGGGACCACCTGATTATGAGTCAGGTGCTCTAACCAACTGAGCTATAGGCCCTAACTACCTTTTAATAGAATATTCTACCAGAGGGTAATTTTAAGGATTGCAAAAATAGAAAATTCTGCTCTTGAAAAGCAAAAAATTTGAAAGTTATTTTAAATGGTTTTGTCTGATCATCCGGCAGATGAATTTTACCGTCAACTACCAACCCAATACCCAAGCAAAAATCAATGGAGCTACTATGGTAGCATCGCTTTCTACAATGAATTTTGGGGTATGTATATCTAATTTTCCCCAGGTAATTTTTTCATTAGGTACAGCGCCTGAGTAAGATCCATAAGAGGTAGTAGAGTCAGATATCTGGCAGAAGTAGCTCCAAAAGGGTACATCTTCCCACTCCAGATCCTGATACATCATGGGTACTACACATATTGGAAAATCGCCGGCAATACCACCGCCAATCTGGAAAAAACCTAACCCTTTTCCGGCACTCAACTCGCGATACCACTCCGTAAGACGGGCCATATATTCTATCCCGCTCTTCATGGTAGCGGCTTTCAGGTCGTTTTTAATAACATAAGAAGCAAAAATATTGCCCATAGTGCTATCTTCCCATCCCGGCACTACTATAGGAATATTCTTTTGCGCTGCTGCCAGCATCCAACTGTTTTTAGGATCTATTTCATAATACTGCTCCAATACTCCACTCAGTAGCATCTTATACATGTACTCATGAGGGAAATACCTTTCGCCTGCATTATCTGCATCTTTCCAGATTTTATAAATGTGCTGCTGCAGCCTGCGAAAGGCTTCTTCTTCCGGAATGCAGGTATCGGTAACCCTGTTATAGTGATTTTCTAATAAATCCCATTCTTCTTGCGGGCTTAGGTCGCGGTAGTTAGGTACTCTTTTGTAATGGCTGTGGGCTACTAAGTTCATTATATCTTCTTCCAGATTGGCGCCGGTACAGGAAATCATCGCCACTTTATCCTGCCGAATCATTTCTGCAAATGAAATTCCTAATTCTGCAGTACTCATTGCGCCGGCAAGCGATACCAGCATTTTGCCGCCTTCTTCCAGGTGAGTTACATAGCCTTTTGCGGCATCCATTAACGCTGCCGCATTGAAGTGGCGATAATGATGTTCAATAAAATCAGAAACAGGTCCTTTTGCCATTACAATTTTTTTTTTTTGCAAAAATAGTATTTTAAAAAAAGGTACAGCAGGATTCTATTTTTAGGGTGCATACCTACTTTGCACATCAATATTCACTTTACACGATTTTGTTTTATTTAACTACCACAAAAAAATCGTAAAGGCCTATTGCTCTAAAATTTTAAAACTATGCCGGTGATATCGGCAGGTGCCATGCACTTTAATGGCTTCTCTATGCTCCAGTGTGCCATAGCCTTTATTGGCATCCCAGGCATACACGTCAAATTTTTGATGCAGCCTTTGCATGTGAGCATCCCGATAGGTTTTGGCTAATACACTTGCTGCTGCAATGGATGTATATATGCCATCGCCTTTTACTATGCAATGATGCGGAATATTTTTATATTTTTTAAACCGGTTACCATCAATCAACAATATATCGGGCTTTATTTTCATTTTATTCAATGCATTGTGCATTGCCTTAAATGATGCCTGCAGAATATTTATCCTATCTATCTCTCCATTACTTACATTACACACCGCAAAGGCTGTCGCGCTCTTTTCTATTTCTGGTCTCAAGATTTCTCTTTGTTCTGCGGTAAGTTTTTTAGAATCATTCAGCAAGGGATGGTAAAAATCTTTAGGCAATATGACCGATGCAGCATACACAGGGCCAGCAAAGCAACCACGCCCGGCCTCATCTATACCGGCTTCTATAAATTTATTATGGTAAAAGGGTAGTAACACTCCTAAAAAAATATTTTTCAAAATTAGCCATGCTGAAAATATTCCCGATAAATTTATTTTAATCGGCCGGCATGCCTTACAAAAGTAACAACCGATGTAAACGTACCTTTGCCATGGTAATAAAAAAAATTTTATTTACACCATGATTCAAAATTCTTCTTTTACCTCTGATAAAGGTGTGGCTCGCTGGCTATATCTCGGCGTTTTCATGCTAATGGTTCAGATCCTTTTGGGTGGCATCACAAGGCTTACCGAGTCGGGTCTCAGCATTACAGAATGGAATCCGGTTACCGGTATATTGCCTCCATTAAATCTACATCAATGGCAGGTAGAATTTGATAAATATAAGACTACCGATCAGTTTCGTTATATCAATAGCGATTTTTCCTTAAGTGATTTCAAAAATATTTTTTTCTGGGAATGGCTTCACCGCGCATGGGCTCGGTTGATGGGGTTGGTATTTATAGTTGGCTTTATCTATTTTCTCGTAAAAAAGAAATTAAGATCAAATATGGTGATTCCTTTTATTATTCTTTTTTTATTAGGAGCTATTCAAGGGGCAATAGGCTGGATAATGGTACAAAGTGGATTGATGCCGGAAAAAATATTTGTTGGCCATATTCAGCTTACGGTACATTTTATTTCGGCACTTATTCTGCTATGCTATACGCTTTGGTTTGCACTTAGTCTTTCTGTAAAGAAAACTTCTCTTGTCAATAATTCTCCATTAAGAAACCGTACCTATATTATAATAGTTGTGGTATTCTTCCAACTAATTTATGGCGGATTTATGGCGGGCCTTCATGCGGGATCTGCGGCACCTACATGGCCCCTAATAAATGGCCAATGGATTCCTGCAAAAATGGAAACCTTATCTCCGGCAATAAAAAATTTCACCGACAATAAAATCGCCATTCAATTTATACACCGAGGGCTGGCTTATGTTATCTTTCTGATGATGATCGTGTGGGTAGTCAAAATAAGAAAGGTAAGGGGTAGTGTTTTATTTCAAAAACTAAAATGGATTCCTCCTGTTTTACTTTTATTACAAATATTATTGGGCATATTTACTGTTATTAATTCGCCTTTTCCAAATAAATTGGTGTTTTTTGGCGTTGCTCATCAATTAAATGCCATGTTGTTTTTGGTGTCACTAATCATTATAATATTTATGGTGCGCCCGGGTCAGCATGCAATTGTAAAATAATTGAAAAGAATGAAAACTTTTTTTAGGAATTTTTATTATTCATTTCCTATTCAGTTATTGCTCCTACACCTGAGGAAATCACAGTTATTATTGGTTTTCTGGCTTATTATTTTCCTTACAATCACCGGAAATTTTATGAAACTTTTCGGTGCCGATTCTCTTTTTCTAGCTCCGGAATACCTGGGCAATGTAAATGCCGGTGGTGCTGCTATTGTAGGTATTGCTACAGGCATCTTTATTATGAGTTGGAATATTACCACATTCATTCTTCACAGCGCCAGATTCAGGTTTTTAGCTACATCCTCGCAGCCCTTTTTAAAATATTGTATCAACAATAGTATTATTCCCACCGTCTTTTTAATTGTCTATTTTTTCGAGGCTTTATATTTTGATCTTCACAAAGAATTAATTCCACCTTCACAATTTCTGATTATATGTGCCGGCTTTATTGGTGGCTTCCTATTTCTGGTCATTATTTCCTTTCTGTACTTTTTTTCTGCAGACCGAAGAATTATAAGAACCTTCAAGCCCGCCTTTCATGAAATGGATCAGAATAAAATCGCCTCCTCCACCCAGGGAAGCGACCTCGTAAGCAACTTTGGGCTGCGTGTAGGTTATTATCTGAATACATCATTCAGATTCAAAAAAGCCCGGCCAGTGGGCCACTACAGTCAGACATTTTTAGATACTATATTCAAACGCCACCATTTTTCTGCAATGGTAACGGTATGGCTGGCTTTTGTATTCATGCTTTTTATTGCGCTATTCCTTGATCATCCTGTATTTCAGGTGCCTGCAGGCGCAAGCATCCTTATTTTATTTGCAATATTAGTTGCTGTCATGGGTGCGCTCTCTTACTTCCTTCGAAGCTGGAGTTTTCTATTTATGGTATTTCTATTTTTTTTATTTAATACCCTTTACCAATACAAAATAATTGATCCCAGAAACAAAGCCTATGGCCTAGACTACGCTAATAAAGTAAGGCCTGAATACAGTTTGCAAAACCTTTCATCTCTACAGAGCAAAGATCAGGTACAAGGCTCCAAGGAGAACATGATCACCATACTAAACGAATGGAAAAAGCACCAGACCGAAAGCAAACCTTTGCTCGTTCTATTTAATTTTAGTGGCGGCGGCCTTAGGGGCGCCAGTTTTTCCATGAATGTACTACAGCAATTGGATCAGGCTACCAATGGTGAAATCATGAATCGTACCTTTTTGATGACGGGTGCTTCTGGTGGAATGCTCGCTGCCGCCTACTTCAGAGAACTTTACCGATTAAAAAAACAAGGCGCTCAAATCAACCTGCAAGATCCAAAATACCTTCATAACATTTCTGAAGATCTTCTCAATCCTGTTTTTTCTTCAATGATATCACGCGACCTATTTTCGCCTGTGCAAAAATTTTCGTATGAAGGTAATCGTTATGTAAAAGACCGTGGGTATGCATTTGAGCAAAAACTCAGCAAAAACACAGGCCATTTATTAGATAAAAACTTAGGCTTTTTTTATAACGCTGAAAAATCAGCCGACATACCTCTGATGATTTTAAATTCTGTCATCACCCGCGATTTTAAAAAGATGATGATCAGCACGCAGCCACTAAATTTTATGATGCAACAGGATTATACCGACAGCACCTCTTCGATGACAGGCCCCGATGCCATTGACTTTGCCGCGCTTTTTAAAAATGAGCACCCAATGAACCTGCGCATGCTTACTGCGCTGCGTATGAATGCAACTTACCCCTATGTGCTGCCCGGAGTATGGCTGCCTTCTAATCCGGTAATAGATGTAATGGATGCTGGGCTCAGAGATAATAATGGCGAAGAAACCTCTCTAAGATTATTACAAAAATGCAAAGATTGGATAAATGAAAATACACGCGGGGTGATAATTATTCAGGTACGATCTAGACACAAAGGTAGCTGGGATAATAATTATCATAATGGCCCTATTTCAGAATTGGTAACCAAACCATTTACGATGCTACAAACCAACTGGTTTATTTTGCAAGACTATATTCAGGATGATGAAATTTCTTATGCACAAGCGGTTTTAAAAGTTCCGCTAAAGAGGGTAGCATTTATGTACATACCAGAAAAAGAACAAATAGGCGCTTCTCTCAATTTCCACCTTACTGCTACAGAAAAGCAAGAGGTAAATCGCTCCCTAAAGAGGCAAAATAATGTAGAAGCATTTAATGAAACAATGCATATTTTATCTACACCATCCTATAATAATAGCGATTCTGTAAAATAATAATTCTGGATGTATAAATAATTTGAATTTTTCCTATACCATTTTTCCCGATGGAATGATAAGCCTAAAGGCCGCCGGTAAAATTTCTGCCTCTACTATTTCAGTGGTGGGAGCAGGATCTCCATCCACATGCACCAATGCATGTTGCAAATTTTTTATTTTGATACTTCTGGTTTGATAGTAAAGAAATGTTTTGTTTTTATCTATAGGGATATCCAATACTTTTCCCAAAAGAATATGCTTTAATAATAGTAGTAAGGCATTTGCCTTTGTTGTTTTTTGAACAATAATAATATCCAATAAGCCATCGCACAAGCTGGCACGAGGCGCTATTTTCATATTGTTGCCAAACTGATTGCTATTAGCTATGCAAATACAAAATGCATTGAATTTTTCCCATTCGCCATTCAATAAAACTTCAAAATCAGCAGTCTTCGTTTTCAAAAATGCTTTTACAAATTCTCTGATGTAAGTATTAAGTCCTCTATTTTTTTGCTGCGCAAATGCATGAGCCACCTTAGCATCAAAGCCAAGGCCGCTTAAATGCGCACAGACTTCGCCATTAATGGTATAGGCATCTGCCTGTACCGTTGCTCCTGCAAAAATTGTTTCTAACGCTTTATCAATTGAGCGTGGAATTTGTGCAGACATTGCCACACCATTGCCCGAACCAAGCGGCAAAATCCCAATATTAACCTCTACATTTAAAAGTGCTGCTATGAATGGGCGGATACTGCCATCGCCGCCACACACAACTATATCGGTTATTTCCTCCTGAGTAATTTTCTCTCTTAAGAACTGGTAATTTCCCTCTTTGTTGGTAAATAAGATTTGAAAAATTATTCCTCGTGCTTCGCAATGAGCAATAATTTTCTTTTCAAGCGCTACTTTATTTTTAGTGCCTGAAATGGGGTTGATAAAAAAGATAATTTTTCTCGCCATATTTAATTTAGCGCTTTCCAAAGCAAATCTTTTAATTCAGTAAGCCCATGCTGTGTAATAGATGAAATAAAAATATGGGGAATTTGTTTTGGCAATTCTTTCACTATGTCCTCTTTCAGTTCATCGTCCAGCATATCGCTTTTACTCACGGCTATAATCATTTTTTTATCCAATAGTTCAGGATTGTATTCCTTTAGTTCATTTAGTAAAATTTCAAATTCCTTTTTATGATCCTCACTATCTGCGGGTATTAAAAAAAGTAAGACGGGATTGCGCTCTATGTGCCTCAAGAAGCGGTGCCCCAGCCCTTTGCCTTCGGCAGCCCCTTCTATTATGCCCGGCAAATCTGCTATGCAAAAACTCTTCTGATCACGATAGGGTACTATGCCCAGTTGAGGAATGATGGTAGTAAAAGCATAGTCGGCAATCTTGGGCTTGGCGGCAGTAACTACGCTTAGCAAGGTAGATTTACCAGCATTGGGAAAACCTACCAGCCCTACATCTGCAAGCACTTTTAATTCCAGGCTTACTGCGGTTTCTTCGCCGGGCTCGCCGGGCTGTGCATGTGTGGGCGCCTGATTGGTAGGCGTAGCAAAATTAGAATTTCCTAATCCGCCACGGCCGCCCTTCAATAAAATTTTTTCTTCGCCATCTTCCAATATTTCTACCTGAAAGCCTGTTTCCTGTGCAGTAGCTATGGTACCCAATGGCACTTCAATAATAATATCTTTTCCATCCTTGCCAGTGCAATTATTCTTGCTGCCATTCTCACCATTCTGTGCTATTATATTTTTATAATACCTAAGGTGTAGTAATGTCCAAAGGTTTTTATTTCCTTTTAAAATAATATGTGCACCCCGGCCACCATTGCCGCCATCGGGGCCGCCCATGGCTGTAAGCTTATTGCGCATAAAATGCCGGCTGCCTGCACCACCATGGCCGCTTTTACAAAAAACGCTTATCAGATCTATAAAATTTGTTTTGTCCATCGGCTGCTAAGGTCGCAAAGATTTTTAGATAATCTAAGCTTCTTAATGTACCTATTTTATTAATGGCAAGTAAATCCAATTTCGGTAAGGGTATCTATTTCTTAAAATTAAGCCGATACCTCCCTGCAAAAGAAAAAGATTTAGTAATTTGATTTCATGAAAAACATGTTCTTTATTGTATGTATTTTTTTACTATCATGTACTCATACCAAAAGTTTAACTACTGATGCACAACCTTCCGACATAAATACAATTTTGCCGGAATGCTTGGCTACTGTAATTCAAGAAATGAGTGCCAACCCTTCAGAAGGTACGCCAATATCTGTTACCAGATATGACTATAAAGGAAAGCGGGTTTATTATGTAGCGGCTGCATGCTGTGATAAATATAATATTGTATATGATAGCGCCTGCCACCTACTTGGATACCCCGACGGTGGCTTTACCGGTCGCGGCGATGGCAAGATGATTGATTTCAAAAAAGAAGCTATTAACGCTAAGGTGCTATGGCTACCATCACCAAATAAATGATTACTTTTTCTTCCTTTGATTCCAGGTTGGGTAGCTGGAATCAATTTGAATATTTTTTTGATCTGCCTTTTCTCTAAGTGGTTCGCACACCTTCCATTGGTTGTGCATTTCTTCTGCCAGGTTTTGATAGATTTTAGTCCCTTCTTTTTTCCATTGCATCATTTCATCACTTACCTGCTTTATTACTTTTGCCGGATTCCCTGCCAGCAAACTACGTGATGGAAATATTTCTCCGGCCTTTACCAAACTCAAGGCGCCCACTATACATTCTTCTCCTAATTGTACTTCATCCATGATTACTGCATTCATTCCAATTAGGCAGTTTTTGCCAATAGTAGCACCATGTATGATAGCTCCATGGCCTATATGCGCATTTTCTTGCAAAACCACAGTGACTCCTGGAAACATGTGAATGGTGCAATTCTCTTGAACGTTACATCCATTTTCTATAACAATTTTTCCAAAATCGCCCCTGATAGCGGCTCCTGGGCCTATATAAACATTTTCTCCAATTACTACGTTTCCGGTAACAGTGGCCTGAGGGTGAATAAATGCAGACTCATGAATAACAGGAATAAAATCCTTGAATTGATAAATCATTTTTTTATAAAAATAAATAATGCCTTCGAAATACCTTTAACAATAAATAAGGCAATATTTTCCCGAATATATAAATGGTACAAAATTTCTGCAACTATTTTTGTCGCCTAAAGTAATTGGAATGAATAAAAATTTTGTAGCAGTAAACTATATTGATTGCTCACCCGAATATCGCAACCGTTTTGAAGAATTATTTGGCTCAAGAGCAAAGCAAATAGATACCATGCCCGGCTTTGTAGATATGCAGGTGCTCAGGCCCTCACGCGAAGGAGATGCGTACCTCATTGTAAGTCATTGGGAAAGCGAAGAGTCCTTTAAAGGATGGACTAAATCTAAAACTTTTTTGGATGGCCATAAAAGAGGGTTTGAAGATATGGCTAAAGCAAAAGCCGAAGGAAAGGAACCGCCAATGAAAAGTGATTTTAAAACTTATGAAGTAATTGCACAATAAATAGAGCTCATGGTTGAAATTAGAAATGATAAAAAATCAATTATTACTTGGATACGCCGTATCGGCTTCTGGGGGTTTCTATTTTTTTTGGCTAAGGGTCTGGTGTGGCTTGCTGTTGGTTATTTTGTAATGAAATAGTGATCCTCCAAAAAGATTGCCTGATTTAGAAAATATTTGCTACAACCCTTGCTGGTACTAATTGCTACCACTTTACAACGTGGCGCTCTGTACGAAAACAAGTGCCTTTGAAAATTGCGATTTTATGCTCGTGCTGATTAGTGATACTGATCTGGTACAATCCCGTAGACCTGCCATTGTGAATTTCAATTGCCTCTGCAATTAAAATATCTGCCGGCTGCACTGGTTTTAAAAAATTGATAGAAGTATCTAGTGCCACCGAAAGATTATTTCTGCTATTGCATGCAAAAGCAAAAGTGCTGTCTGCCAAAGAAAATGCAATGCCCCCGTGCGTTATTCCTAATCCATTAATCATTTCAGCGCGCACTTTCATTTGTGTTTTGCAATAACCCTCCCTTACAGCCAGCACTTCTATTTGCAGCCATTTACTAAATAAATCTTCCTGAAGCATGTGCTCTACTACCTGCTGTGGACTTATTTTTTTTTCAGTCATGGCTATACTTTCTTTAAATAATTATCACTTGCATTTATTAATATCTTCCTGATTCAATAAGGTGAGCCGCTATGGTTCTTCTTGCTTCCTTTACATTAAATGGTGCTGCCTTTGTAAAACGCTTCAGGCCCAGTAGCATCATTTTTTGCTCATCACCCTCTGCAAATGAATTAACTGCTTCGTTTCCATTACGTGCTACCTTTTCAACAGCATCATTCAGGTAAACGAGCATCATCGCTATTGCAACTTTATTGCTATCCTCGCCATTTTTTTCCACTGCTTTTTTCACGCGCAGGAGCATACTTTCTGCCACGAAAGTTTCGATGGCCATATCTGCAATATTCATAATTATTTCCTGCTCCTTACTCAGCGTCATCATCAGTTTTTGTACTGCGGCACCGGCCACCATTAAAATACATTTTTTCATGTTGGCAATCATTTTTAATTCTGCTGCAAACAAGGAGTCGTCGCTCTCGCCAAAGTCAGGTATGCTCAGTAATTCTTTTTGTACATTCATAGCCGGCCCCATCAGGTCCAGTTGACCTTTCATGGCGCGTTTCAGCATCATATCTACCGAAAGCAACCGGTTTATTTCGTTGGTGCCTTCAAAGATTCGGTTAATGCGGCTGTCTCGATAGGCCCTGCTGATATTGTACTCATCGCTAAATCCATTACCCCCGTGTATTTGTACTCCTTCATCTACTACATAATCCAATACTTCGCTGCCATGCACTTTTAATATGGCACACTCAATAGCATATTCCTCTGCTGCACCCAGCAAGGCTTCATTAAAAGGCTTGCCTGCGCCAAGTAATTCATGTTCTTTTTCATCTATCCATTTTGCAGTACGATAGAGGGCACTCTCGTCAGCGTATATGCGAATAGCCATCTCTGCCAATTTATATTTTATCGCGCCAAATTTTGCAATAGGTAAATTAAACTGCTCCCGGGTTTTGGCATATTCAATTGATTCATTTAGCGCTCCCTTTGCGCCGCCAATGGCTGCAGCATCAAGTTTCAGGCGGCCAATATTTAAAATATTAAATGCGATAATATGCCCTCGGCCTATTTCACCCAATACATTTTCTACCGGCACTTTACAATCCTGAAAATATAGTTGTACAGTGGAAGAGCCTTTGATACCCATTTTATGTTCTTCTTGCCCTTGCGTAAAGCCCGGCATGCCTCGCTCTACAATGAAGGCGGTAAATTTATCGCCATCTATTTTTGCAAATACGGTAAATACATCTGCAAAACCGCCATTTGTAATCCAACATTTTTGGCCATTCAACAGATAATATTTCCCATCGGCAGAAAGGGTGGCTGTAGTCTTTGCACCTAATGCATCGCTTCCACTGCCCGGCTCAGTGAGCCCATAAGAGCCCTTCCACTCACCGGTGGCCAGCTTAGGAATATATTTTTTCTTTTGTTCTTCTGTGCCAAAATAAAGTATTGGCAGTGTGCCTATGCCGGCATGTGCACTCATGGCCACGCTAAAGGAATAGCCGGCTCCAAGTGCTTCGCTTACCAATGTAGAAGTTACAAAATCTTTTCCCATACCACTATACTCCTCGGGCACAGAGGCGCTTAATAAGCCTTGCTCTCCCGCTTTCTCCATCAATGTAGGCATCAGGCCGGGTTCAGCCTTATCTATACGATCCAATACCGGAAGTACCTCGGCTACTAAAAACTGCTGGCACATATCACGTATCATGATCTGCTCCTCAGTAAAATCTTCGGGAGTAAAAATATCTTGAGCGTTTCCAGGCTGTATTAACCATTCGCCGCCTTTTAATGTGGATGTTTTAGTTGTTTCCATTTTTTTTATTTTAAAGATTTATTTTTTATCAGATAAATTTTCATACACTTTCTGCAGCACTTCCTTGGCTATTTCTATTTGGCCATTGGTTACTCCCTGCAGTGCATCATTGAGCGTACGGTTGGCCACTGCCATGGTTTTTTCTTCCAGATTTTTTGCTTCCTTGGTAATGTAAATAATATTGCTACGCCGGTCATCTTTAGATGCTACTCTTCGAACAAGTTTTACCTTCTCCAAATTATCCACCAGCCGTGTAATGCTGGGCTTATCTCTGAATGTGGCCTCACAAAGTTGCTGTTGACTTTGCCCATCTTGCTTCCATAGATGATATAGTACACTCCATTGTTCGATGGTAATATCTATCCCTTCTTCTTTAAAAGTTTTTTGCAACCGGCGGGCTATAGCGGTAGATGCCTTACCGGTGATAAAGCTATACAGCTCGCCCTTTTTAAATTGGTTGTTTAGCATATAGTTGTTTATGCAACTACAAACTTAGCTAAAATATTTTGGAATACAAAACATCAATTTTATTGCTGTCGTTTTTTTTAAATATAAACTCGTTTAAGTATGCAACTAATACCGAGTGCAAATCGTATTTAGTCCAAATCATCCACTCTAACGGTATTGTCCCTCCTAATATTTCTACCTAATCCATTGGGCTATTTAGTAAATAAAAATTGTATAATATGGGCCTGCACACCCTTTCGAAATTTTACACCTACCTTAAACTTTAAAAACTTAAAACATACAGATTTACAAAAAAGTTCGGTACTTCACCATTAATGATAATTGCAATTATTACCATATTTTTATTATTCCCCTATATAATATTGATTGCTTATTACCGAAAGTATTGGCTTAGGATTGAAAATTATAAAATAGATAAACAACCTTTACCCCCACAGCCCTACCTATCCGTCATCATAGCGGCCCGCAATGAAGAAAACAATATTGGCGCTTGTCTCAATGCCTTAATTGATCAGCATTACCCCATAGATAATTTTGAAATAATTGTAACTAACGACCACTCAACTGATGCTACGGCAGCGGTGGTGAAGTCTTTTGATCGGCCTAATATTATCTTACTGGAATTAGCAGATTACATAGATGGCAAGCCACTGAATAGCTATAAGAAAAAATCTATTGAAACAGCATTGGCCATTGCAAAAGGCGAGCTTATAGTAACCACAGATGCCGACTGCATTGCCCGGCCTTATTGGCTGCAAACCCTTGCTACTTTTTATTGCGAACGCCAACCCGTTTTTATTGCCATGCCGGTAGCCTATTCGCTGCCACAAAAGAGTAGTTTTTTAAAAAAATTCTTTTACATTTTTCAAGCCCTGGATTTTATGGCCTTGCAAGGCATTACAGGTGCATCGGCAGCTACGGGGATTCACAATATGTGCAATGGCGCCAACTTAGCATACACCAAAGACTCATTCTATGCCGTAAATGGTTTTGATGAAATACAGGATATAGCAAGCGGAGATGATATGCTGCTAATGGAAAAAATTCAAAAAATTTTTCCTGACAAAATCAGTTATTTAAAATCGCAAGAGGTAATAGTAACTACCCACCCTTCGGTAACTGTTGGCGAATTTTTCCATCAGAGAATTCGATGGGCCAGTAAGGCAGACAGATACACCGATAAGAAAATAACTGCTGTGCTTGTCTGGGTATATTTTTTAAATGTATGGCTACTCACACTGGCGATTGCATCATTTTTTTCTTTGCAGGCAATGTGGTGGTTGCTATCAAGTGTTTTTATAAAAATAATAATGGAATTATTTTTTCTATATCCCGTAGCTAGGTTTTTTAAAAATGAAAAACTATTATGGTGGTTTATTCCCTGCCAGCCCTTTCATATCTTCTACACCGTTATAGCCGGGTGGCTGGGAAAATTTGGAAACTACCGGTGGAAGGGAAGGAATGTAAAATAAGCGGCTACCTGAAAAATATTTTGCAAACAGACAGCTTGCCCATTTGCAAATTGGCAAGCTGTCTGTTTTCCCGACTCAATATAATTGATACATGAGTGCCGGCCGTTGGGTAATTTCATGATAGCATATATCGCCCCGCCTAAAAAAATGTAGCACCATGCTCTTTCTTGTCATAGCCTTGTTCAGGTGCTGCTCGCCACCATGAAACAAGTTAGCATGCCAGATA
>JAFDXH010000288.1 GCA_018268075.1 Bacteroidota bacterium
CATGCAATTAACAAGTGTAAAACTTCCCGATGAATTGTGGGGTGAATTTCGTATAAGCTGTATAAAGCATAAGTTTTCACTACAGAAACTAACAGAACGATCTATGTATTTGTACTTAACAGATGAAGAATTTAGAAAACAAATGCATAATCAATTGAATACACAATTACCAAAAACAGAAGGGTAACTGATTATTTTACTTCACTAATAGAATTCAAACAACAATAACAGTAATAAAAAAGAATATAAATTTATTTGTGAAAAAGAAAATTTTATTAATAGGAGACGACATCAGAATGACTAGCGGAGTAAGTACAGTACTTAGAGAAATAGTTATAGGTACTAGTCATAAATATGATTGGGTATGTGTGGGGGGAGCCGTCAACCACCCTGAAGAAGGTAAGCGATTAGATCTAAGCGGAGACACAAATAAACATGCCAATATAACGGATGCAAATGTAATATTATACCCCACTAACGGGTATGGTAACCCGGATCTAATAAGATATTTAATTAAGGCTGAGAAACCAGATGCCATGATGATGATGACTGATCCAAGATATTACGGGTGGCTCTTTCAAATAGAACATGAAATTAGAAAACAAATACCTATTATTTATCTAAATATTTGGGACAACTTACCTTACCCAATGTATAATAAATCGTTTTATGAATCGTGTGATACTTTGATGGCAATCAGTAAACAAACAGAAAATATTAATCGTGTAGTATTAGGTAAAGAATTAGCAGCAGAAAAAATAATAAAATACTGCCCACACGGAGTTAATGAAAACACATTCTTCCCCATCACCTCAGATAATCCTGAATATTTAACACTACAAGAATTTAAGAGACAATTATATGGGGAGAAAGAATACGAATTTGCTTTATTATATAATGCTCGCAACATTCGCCGCAAATCTACCTCGGATTTGATGTTAGCTTGGAAATTATTTATAGATACTTTACCAGAACCTAAAGCCAAGAAATGTGCTTTAGTAATGCACACTCAAGTTAAAGATGAGAATGGCAATGATTTAAAAGCTTTATCAGAAATGTTATTCGGGAATGAGGAAAAATACAATATAATATTTAGTGAGAATAGGTATCCTCCCTCATTTATGAACATGCTATATAATGCAACTGATACAACGGCATTGGTCTCCTCTAATGAGGGTTGGGGATTATCATTAACGGAAGCAATGATGGCTGGTAAGCCAATTATAGCTACTGTGACTGGTGGTATGCAAGACCAGATGCGATTTGAAGATGAAAAGGGTAAATGGATTGAATTTACAGAAGAATTTGGTTCAAATCATTTCGGAAAATATAGAAGGCATGGAATATGGGCATTTCCTGTATATCCTTCAAACCACAGTTTGATAGGTTCTATTCCTACACCCTATATTTTTGATGATAGGGTTGAACCTAAAGATATATCTGAACAAATAGGTCACGTTTATCGATATAAGACGGAGCACCCATCAGCATATGAAATGGAATGTAAAGCAGCTCGCAAATGGGTAACCTCAGATGAATCTATGATGTCTGCTAAATGGATGGCTAAGAATGTAATTGAGGGTGTAGATGAAACTCTTGATAAATGGAAGCCACGTCCTTTATTTGAATTAATAAAAGTAGAACCATTGAAACAACCAAATCATTTTGTCCGTCATGTTATTGCAGAATAAACATATAAAACAAAAACTCAGAACATTTGTTCAAAAATTAAGTTAAAATAAAAATGAAGCAAAGTTTAGTATTTTATGGTCCTGTTGACTGCTATGCTGGTTATGGAGCTCGTAGTAGAGATATAGTTAAAGTTTTAATTAAATCAAATAAATATGATGTTAGAATAATGTCATGCCGGTGGGGCTCAACACCTTCTGGATTTTTAAACCAAAACAACTCAGAACATAAACAAATATTAGATAGAATACTTCCAAACAATCAGTTACAGTACCAACCAGATATATTCATAATGAATACTGTTCCTAATGAATTCCAAGCTGTAGGTAAATTTAATATTGGTATAACCGCAGGGATAGAAACAACATTATGTTCTGCTAAGTGGTTAGAAGGGATAAATAAAATGGATTTAGTATTAGTATCTTCGGAACATGCTAAAAAAGTATTTGAAGATACAAAATTTAGAAAACATAATGGTCAAACACAACAAATTGAAGATTCATTTGGTTTAACAACACCTTTGAAAGTACTATTCGAAGGGGCAGATACAAACATATATAAGAAAATAGAAAATACAAATAAAAGTAAAGTTTGGAGTTCAATAAATAATGTTATCAATGAAAATTTTGCATTCTTATATGTTGGGCATTGGCTGCAAGGAGATTTAGGAGCTGATAGAAAAGATGTGGGTATGTTGGTTAAAACATTTCTTGAAACCTTTAAGGATAAGAAGAGACGCCCGGCTTTGATTTTAAAAACGCAGCGTTCAACCCCCTCTATATTAAGTAGAGATGAAATATTGGCTAAAATCAGACATATTGAAACATCGGTAAAGGGTGATTTACCCTCAATTTACTTACTACACGGTGAATTAACAGACGAGGAAATGAATGAGCTGTATAATCATCCTAAAGTAAAAGCACATATATCCTTTACCAAAGGAGAGGGATATGGCCGCCCATTACTTGAAGCATCAATTTCAGCTAAGCCTGTGATTGCTCCTAACTACAGCGGACAAACAGATTTCTTAAATAATGAAATGTCAGTGTTGTTGCCGGGTCAATTAACTCAGATACACCATTCAGCGGTTGTGCAAGATATGTTGATACCTGAAAGTAGTTGGTTTACAGTTGATTATAAAAAGGCCTCCGAAACATTGAAAGATGTTTATACAAATTATAAGAAATATATGGATGGAGCTAAAAGGCAGGCTTATCGTTCAAAAACTGAATTTAGTTTAGATAAGATGGGTGAAAGCTTATTATCGATTTTGGAAGAAAAAGTTCCAAAACAAGTGAAACTGGTCCTCCCTTCTTTAAAGAAAATTCAATTTCCTAAACGAGACAATGTAG
>JAFDXH010000289.1 GCA_018268075.1 Bacteroidota bacterium
ATCTGCAAAGCCGGCTGCAACTATTCCACCAGCAAAAAATCCAAAATTTCTCCAATCCTTTTTACGCATGTGAAAAGGTTTGGTAAACTCTTGTTTTAGATTGGTGCCTAATAATAAAAAATAGGAATTGAATGTGAGTGGGATTGTTTCATTAAAGTCACTATCGTAAACCTGTTTTGAATGTGCTATCTGATTTTTTTCCTGCTGATGGCTTACCTGCTCTTTATTCAACGAATCCTGAGCTATAAGGTGTATTGATAATAAAAAAAATATTACGGATAGAATACTGCTAACAAATTTTTTCATATTGGATTTTCAGAAAGTTAAATTTTAATAAAATTGATTGCTATTCCGAAAATAAAATGTTGATAATGTGTTCCTGATTTTTGTACTCATAGCAAAGTGTATAACCATAAATATCTACTATTTTTTTTACGATAGATAATCCCAATCCAATAGAGTCAGGATTAGTGCTGTCTTTTTGAAAACGCTCAAAAAGTCTGTCTGTATTGAATGTTGGCTCTTTGCCGGTATTGCTGATCTGTAATTGATGCGAACTCAGTTCTATATTTATATGCCCGCCCTTAAAATTATGTTTGAAAGCATTGCTTACCAGATTTGAAATTAAAATTTCTGCAAGTGGTTCACTCATATTCAAGAGAACAGATGATTCGATAGCTGTATTAATAGCAATGTTTTGCAAAGAAGCTGGCTCATCTAAGTACTCAAGGTAATTGGACAATACCTGTGAAATATTCACAGATTCATTAGTGGCGAAATAATTATTTTCTATTTTGGAGAGCAATAATAAGGATTCATTTAGTCGGGATAGCCGTGTAGCAGCCTCATGCACTGAAAATAGTAATTTGCTATCTTCTTTGTTTAAATGAATATTTTGCGAAAAAAGCTCCAGTTTATTTCTGATAATGGCGAGAGGTGTTTGCATTTCGTGAGAAGCATTTTCAGTAAAAGTCTTCAATGAGTGATAATCGTTGGTGGCTTTTTCTGCCATCATACTAAAGTCTGTCTGCATCTGTACAAACTCGTCAATATCAGTTTTAGAGAAGCTAATTTTCTTTTCACCTGAAATTTTGTAGTGCCTTATAATCTTTAATGAATTGTAGAATGGCTGCCAAATTTTTGTTAGTATGAAATGGTTAATTATGGCCAACACTATAAGGAAGATGGCTATAATACTAAGTGTGAGCAATGAAATAAGGGTTATGATATCGTCAGTTTCTTGTTGAGATTTAGAAACCTGAGCCAGGTAATTTTTGCCATCTACCTTCACTAAAAACTGTAATCTTCGCAGGCTTTCATCCTCTGATTCACCATCACTTTGAACATCCTTGTTGTAGGTGGTAGTAAAGTTCTCTTTGTATTGCACCTGATTGGTGGGGATGAAATCAATTTTTTGATCTTTGTAATCGGCTGTTTCCGGCAATGAATTGTTTTCTTTTACAAAATGAACAATTTCGCTTTGCTCTATACGAAGGTCTTTATCTACCTGCCTAAGTAAAATGTAATGAAGTATATAATAAAAGAGCAGCCCGCTTATAAGCAGGATGAATATTATAACAGGTAGGGTAAAGCGGTTATATTTTGATATTAGTTTCATTATCCCGAAAATTTGTATCCCATGCCATATATGCTTTTTATAAGATCGTCGCAGCCGGCATGTATTAATTTTTTTCGCAAGTTCTTGATATGGGTGTAGATGATATCATAGGCATTACCTATTTCTTTGCCACATAAGTGTTCTGCTATAGCATCTTTGGAGATCACTCTTTTTTTATTGCTTATAAAGTACAATAGTAATTCGTATTCCTTACGGGTCAATTCTACCGGTTCGCCATCTACACATACCAATTTGTCTTTGGTATTTACACTAAGGTTGTCTATTGTTATTACATCACTTCCATCAAAGCTTTTTCGCCTGATAATCGCAGCAATTCGCGCATTCAATTCGGAAAGGTGAAAGGGCTTGGTAAGATAATCATCGGCACCAAGTTCCAGGCCGTGTACTTTATCGTCAAGTGAATTTTTCGCAGAAATAATGACTACGCCGTCTTTACGTTTATCCATTTTCAGGTATTCCAGAATTTTTAGGCCATTTCCATCTGGAAGGCCTATGTCCAGCAGAATACAATCAAATTCAAATCGCTCGAAGACATCTAAAGCCTCCCGAAATGTTTTAGCTTTAACGCATTGATAATCCTGAGCCGACAGGTATTCAGCCATGGAGTCCAGCAGGCTTACCTCATCTTCTATGATTAATATTTTCACGTTGCAAATTTCTGAAAATTAAATATGAATTCTGAAGATATGTTGAAGAAGGATTAAAGAAGTCCTGAGGTAGTGAGAATGATCCTGTTTTTCAAGATTCATTTTTACTAAATTTAATACCTTCGATTTTTGTATTTTACTTAGCAAGTGATTGTTTAGTAATTGAAATAGGTGAAAAAATCTAATGGTTTCTTAAAGAAATCGTTATTAAATCAATTAAGTAATTTTAATGTTCAGGAATGCCCTAATTTACATCAATCACAAATAGGATATTTAAAAATAGAAATATGAATGATTTATCTTCAAACCAGTTTTTTGTATATAGCTCGCTGCGCAAAGGCTTTAATCTGCCGGCCTATGAATATATAGCCCAATATTTTGAATTTGTAGGAAATGGAACAGTGAATGGCATATTGAGCGATACCGGAAATATGGCTGTGGGCACTCCTACTCATGACCATCATTTTATAAAGGGCGAATTATACAGGATTAAAAATGAGCGGGATTTTGAAT
>JAFDXH010000028.1 GCA_018268075.1 Bacteroidota bacterium
AGAACCAACATCGCCAACTATTGCATTTACAGAACCCATCAAGCCAGCTTTGTAATCTAAAATTTCGTGCTGGTCCTCTTTACCAGTCATAAACTGGTCGATATATGTAGCATCATTTAAGGTTTTGCTCCATAACTTGAAAGACCTTGATTCGGAAACGTAGTCAACCACATCGTCCCATTTTAATCCACCCGGTTCGGCTACAATTAAGCCATTTATTTCGTTTGGATATTTGCCAGCGTAGCCAGTAGCCAACATTGCTCCCCAAGACTGTCCTAATAGAATTACTTTTTGCGAAGCAGCTATTTTATAATGGGCTATCACGCCTTTTAATTCATCATAGAATATTTTATTAAGGGCATCGCTACCTTGGGATTTATACCAACTTTTAGGGAATCGTTGAGAAAGTCCTGCTCCCCGCTGGTCGTAAAATACAACCCGATACCCCTTTGTTGCGAGGGTTTTGCAGTTGAGCATATAACGATAGTCTCCTCCCGGACCACCATGAATGCATATAATCAGTGTACTGTCCTGTGGGCCATAAGCTTCTGAATGCAGCAAAGCGCCGTTAACTGAAATTGAGGGCAGCAAAGCGTTCTGGTCAACCGTTTTTGGGACTAAATTTCCAGGCTCATTAATATATTTTTCTTTGCTGCACGAAAAAATGAATAGCGAAATTATGAGGATAGATATATAAATGCTGAACGAGTTTTTCATTTTTTTTTTTATTTACACATATTTCATTTCTAGAAGAAAGTGTTATGTATCGCTTTAAAATTTGAATTGAAAAATTACCAAACTAATCATCAAAAATTGTTGTATGGCTGCAAATGTTTTTAGTTTATTGCTTCAATGAGCACAACTATTTTTAAGGAACTAGCATACTTATATTACCAACGAGTACTGTACCCGTACTTGCTGGATTAAGTTCTTTTGCCAAAGCGCCATCAATCCATATTTGCATGGCGAGTGTAGAACTTGCATTAGCTCCAATGCCATTTACGGCACATGATATCTGATTTCCTGTAGATGCTGCAACCTCTGCGCTTTGCCAGCTTGTGCCGCTAAGCCCTGATGCTGAAGTGGCTACACCATTGATTACAAAAACAGCTACATCAATTTTACTGCCTGTAGAAGCCACAGCTTTAAAGATTACTTTATGCGAACTGCTTCCTGCCGAATTTGCTGGGTCTTTACTGCAAGATGTGCCTAACAAAGTGATGATTGTGATGAAGAGGATTGTTTTGATTTTTTTCACTTTTTTAATTTTAGTTGTTTTATAAATTAGTATTTAATCTGACTATTAATGTTTCGGCCAATTCCATGATTTCCATACTATGATTGAGGTAAGCATACATTCTAAAAAAGACAGCATTACATAAAATATTCTCCATTCACTAAACGATGAAATCCCTACGAGCAACGTGAACAGGGTTAGGAATACGCCAATTGAAATATTTAAAATCCTATTCCATTTTGACGGCATCGTAAGTGAAAGAAAAATCATCAGTGAAGGAAGTATCAAAATAATTGTTGCAAAAAGCAATTTGTAGGGTTTATTTAAAACATTTTCCCCATTCTGCAGGTTCTCTATTTTTCCAGGAACGTATAATTCAAAATAATCACCATATATGTACAAAAACATTACGGAAGCCCAAAGTGCCGAGAGCACCAGTTTTACATTAACTTTAAAATCTTCATATTGCCATTTTGTACTTTCCATTTCTTTTTGCTTTTAAACCAAAAAATAGCAGCCAAAAACAAGCGCAGATTTCTGCGACTGCCGGCAGCATACCCATATATTTTCCTATTCCGATTTTGGGGTAATTCTCAAGTAAGGTATTTCCGGTAAAATTTATCAGGTATCCCACACAGCCCAGCATCAATAAAATGCCTAAAAACTTGGGCATAAATCCAGACTTATAAACCAGTAATCCAAATGGGAAAAGCCAAAGACCCCAAAACACCGTTGCAAGCAAAATCCCATCATTATACAGGTGGAGAGAAAACATTAGTTTGCTTTGTAAATCTTCTATTGAAATATTTTGTAAAAAGGACGCTTTTCCAGTCAGTGTTAATGCGGCATATTTATGTTGCAAATTGTTAAACGACAAAGGGACACTTAATAACGACAATAGCACCATTGCCCTTGCATGTGATTCATTAACTGTTCTTAAAAGCTTGTATAAAAAAAGTGGCAAAAAGGTAAAGGCCACATAGCAAACTACACTGCTGTAAATGCCTAACCTAAATAAAGAAGGAGAAGCGCTAATGTTATCGAATGTTATCCTACTGTTGTTCCAGTCTATAAGTTTTTGGGGGACATATGCCAGGCTGAACATTCCTGTAATTATTACAACCAGGTAAATCAGACCCGCAGCCCTTGCCGTATTTTTATTTGTGCTCATATTTTTTTTCCTGAAAGAGGTTGTGAGGTTTTATTTTGAAATTGTTGTTGAAAGCAAGCGAAAGCAAAACGAGAAAGGCGACCAAACCTACAAGCACAAATCGTTGCCTGCCTGAAATTTTTTGAATTTCATGTTTTAGTTTTACATCACATATTTCTCCCGGGCAATATTGTGCTTTATCCTTTTTGATAATACCAAATAGTTTGCAACCTATGCAGATACCGAATGCTGATTCAAAAAACATCAGGATTAAACAAATAAGGCAGGCAAAGCCTGTAATAGGGCTATAGGCATTTGCAACTACCAGTAGGAAAAACATTATAGTGGATATTACAAACCCGATGTACCAGGCAAACTTTTTCGGTGTGGCACCAACATATTCGGGATTTTGGTTGCCCACAATAAAACGGCCGATGATTAAAAGCGGTGCAAACTTTGGAGCAATAAATAGGCGTATAGAAAACTCAATTACAAAAACAGAAAGGACATATTTAACGGGAATAAAATTACCTACGCTCAAAATAAGTATTAAAGAAATGAGAGCAGCCAGAAACATAATTCCTGCAGTAGCCCGTATTTCCCTATTGTTTAAAACAGGAATTGAGTAACCTTTAACTATTTCGCCAAAATATTTTTGTTGCTTCATTTATCTTTATTATGGATTTCTTCCAATAAAATATTCCAAATACTATCCTTAAATTTTTCTGTAAACAATGAAAAATGCCCAATTTTTAAAGCCTTAAAATTTTCAGGAATAAAGTGCAAGCTTTTTATACTTGCATTCTCAAATTTTGCAGTCAGCCATTCAACAGATTTTTTTGGAGCCCAAATATCATCATCAATACTTATAGAAGTGAGCTTGCATTTTATTCTGTCAAAGTATAGCTTATTGTGTGAAAAGCTGGCAAATAAATAATCACTGCTCTTGCACCATTTAGCCCATTCTTTAGCAACATTTTTGGGTAAATTCTCCATTCTGCTGATTTTTTTGGAAGGTAAGTAACCGAACATTTTTGTTAGTGCAGGAACCAGCAAATACCAATTTGCCCACATTCTTATTTTACCAATTCCTTTCCAAAATTTCCAATAGCCCGATTGCGCCGCAACAAGAATTATTTTATCTGCCAGAAATGAGGATGGCGCTAAGCCGATTAATTGCCCACCAATGCTGTGACCTAAGAGAATTATTTTGTGATGAGGGAAAGTTTTAATGGTATGTTTGATTACAGCTTCTAAATCCCTGTTTCCCCAATTTGCCAGGTTACTATTTTCTTTTTTTATATTTCCATGCAAAGACTTTCCAACACCTGTGTAATCAAATGTGATTGTTGAAATGCCATTATTCTGGAAGAACTCAGCAATTTTTTTATAAAATATTTGCAATACCCCAGCGGCGGATACAATAATCATTACTTTACTAGAGGGCACAGCATTATACAAGCTACAGTTAATAGTTTGCTGTTTGCCTATGTTGATTTGAAATAATTGCATGAAATAATACTAATTCAGATGCAAATTTGAATAAATAGTTATCCCAAAAAGGGTTGTGTCAATGAAAAGCTGCTTCTCGTAAACAGAAGGCAAAATTTACGCAATGAGATAGAAAACAAAAGTGATTGTTTGTATTTCGAAAATATTGATTTACGCAAATAAGTAGTTTGTTGATGCCAATGTTCCTTTTATTGTCTTTGTAAGTAAATAAGCAAGTTTTAGGTATTTTTATTGCACAAAAGGAGGAATGAAAAAAGCAATTGATAGCAAACTAATTAAACTCTACTTATATACAGGCTTAGGTTATTGGGTTTTGTATTCTTTAGGAGAATTCTTTGGATACGAGGAAGTAACCATAGTTCGTAGAATCATCAATAGTATTTTTTTGGTTAGCTATCTTACCGTGCTTAACTACATTTTATTTGAGAAAATCTTACGTTTTTTCAAGTGGCCGTGCAAAAATAATCACCGTGCATTTTTCTTCCTGCTTATAGCTATCCTGTTTTATACATTTGGATTGGCTGGTTGGCGGCAGCTATGGATAGAATTGGGTGTTTATAAAAATCTTGTACCCAATCTGTCATTTTTAAAGGGCGTACTCGTTCATTCACAATTTGGCGTTCCCTATATTATTTTTTTTGCGATAGTGCGGAATATATACAATAACATCAGGCTTAGAGAAAAGAACAGTCAATTAAGAATGGAAAAAAAAGAAGCTGAACTGAACTATTTAAAAGCTCAAACAAATCCACATTTCCTATTTAATACACTAAATAATATATATTCCTTAGCAAGGGATAAAAACGAACTGGCCTCTGAATCAATTTTGCGGTTATCTAAAATCTTGCGTTTTATGTTGTATGATACAGGCAATAATTTTATAGCAATAGATGATGAATTGAAAATAATAACTGATTATATTTCCCTTGAAAAACTCCGTTATGACGATACTCTGATCGTTACACTTAATACCGACATTGAGAACTCAAAACAACCTTTGCCCCCTCTGTTGCTTATCCCATTAGTGGAAAACGCCTTTAAACATGGCGTTTCAGAAACAAGAAACAAGCCGTTTGTAGATATTTATCTTATAGTAAAGCAACAGGAATTGTTGCTTATTGTAAACAACTCAATAGAGGAAACTACCGCCACACAAGATGTGAAAGAAAATATCGGGCTTTCTAATTTACGTAGGCAACTGGCTTTACTCTTTAAAGATTATGATTTATCTGTAGAGCAAGAGAACGCTGTTTTTACATCAACTTTAAGAATCAATTTAGCAAGCAATGTCTAAAATGAAATGCATAATAATAGAGGATGAGCCACTTGCCGTTAAAGTATTAGCAGACTATGTTGCACAAGTGCCTTTTTTGCAATTGGAGGGCAGCTTTAAAGATGCCATACTTGCAACAGAATGGTTGCGTACAAATGAAGTACAATTAATGTTTTTGGACATTCACCTGCCAAAACTAAAGGGAATGGCTTTTTTAAGGACGCTTGCAAAAAGGCCTGCAGTTATTATTACTACTGCTTATCACCAATATGCCGTAGAGGGATTTGACCTATATGTAACAGATTATCTCCTTAAGCCTATTGAATTTGAACGTTTCTTAATTGCCGTAAATAAAGTAAAAGTTACTAATGACAATTGGCAGTCACCGACTGAAGCCGATGAAGTGAAAGACTATTTGTTTCTTACAGTTCAAAAGAAAAGAGTGAAAATTTTATTTTCTGAAATTTTGTATGTGGAAAGTCAACGGGAGTATATAAAGGTGGTTACTGCAAAAAAGGAGTTTATATCACGGATGAGTACCCATGAGATAGAAGAACTTTTACCCGGCCATATTTTTAAACGCATCCACCGCTCGTTTATCATTTCTCTCAATAAACTGGAATCCTTCACAGCAGAATCAGCTGATGTGAATGGCATAGCAATTCCTATTGGCAGGGGTTACAGGGAGGTAATTGAAAATCTCTAAAGCTATTACGTATAATTGATATTTTGGTTATTTGGTTACAAGCATTTTTTGCATATTCTCGCTTTCTTTAAGCAGTAATTTTGTTCTCAAAACCTTCATGTCATCACATACTTTTCTATGCAAAATCTTTGCATAGTGCTGCATTGTACGCAGGTTTTTATGCCCCAGCATTTTGCTTACACTTTCAATAGGTGCACCATTAGTGAGTGTAACTGTAGTGGCAAAGGTGTGCCGGACAATGTGAAAAGTGAGTTCTTTATTGATGCCACACACATCAGCCATGCCTTTAAAATAAGCATTCATTTTCTGATTGCTTAATACCGGCAGTAGCTTTCCTTCATTAAGGCTTTGAGGATGTTCTTTGTATTTGGTAATGATTTCTTCTGCCATTGGCAGTAAAGGAATGTTTTAACGGGTGTCGTTTTTTTGACGGTTGGTATAAATCCATTTTTCCTTATCAATACCGATGGCGATATTTTTTTTAGTGAGATTCTGCAACTGTGGTTCGTGTCTGCAATCGTGGTTCGTATCTTCACGAACCAATGATTCGCTTGACTAACAAAATAAAAAGTGGCGGTCTCAATTTGATTTTAAAACAGCCACTTTCTTTATTTTAGTTTATCTAAAATTATTGATTTCTGCGGAGAGTGAGGGATTCGAACCCTCGATACAGTTTCCCATATACACACTTTCCAGGCGTGCTCCTTCAACCACTCGGACAACTCTCCTTTATTAAAACGGAGCGCAAACCTACAAAAAATAATGTGCTGTTTGATAATTTTTTTTATACA
>JAFDXH010000290.1 GCA_018268075.1 Bacteroidota bacterium
GAGCGAATTTTGGGTGCACTCGACTGGAACAATGCCGGCAGAAAACATGATGCTGTTTTAGTAGGGTTTAATAAAAATAAATGGCAGGTAAATGCCGGTGTGGCATACAATCAAAATGCAGAAAGTATAACAGGAGGTTTTTATGATAATTCAATGAGCCAACCTTACAAATCCCTGCAATTTATTTGGACACACTATGAATCAGGAAAAGACATTTCTTTTTCATTCATCGGTATGAATAACAGTTTTCAAAGCAGAATGGATAGTTTGAATTCTTATCTGCAAACAGTAGGAGGCAATTTTTATTTCAACAAGAACAAATGGAAAAGTCAGGCTACCGCGTATTATCAATTAGGCAAAAATCATAAACGAGATGTAGCAGCATTTAATACATCTGCATGGATGGCTGCGATAAAAATCAATTATACGTTAAACAAGTATTGGGAACTGAACGGGGGCGCTGACTACCTTAGCGGAAAGAAGATGGATGATCAATCTCTAACTATTACCAATTTTAATCCGCTGTATGGCACCCATCATAAATTTTATGGGAATATGGATTATTTCTATGTTTCAAGTGGGCATCATAACGTGGGGCTTGTAGATATTTATGCAGGCGCTACTGCCAAAATAACTCCAGAATTATCTTCCCAGCTTGCAGTGCACCGTTTTTCAGCCGCTGCTAAGGTGGTAGGGACACAGCAAAACAGCATGAGTAAATATTTGGGTACAGAAGCAGATTTAGGGCTTTCCTATAAACTTTTAAAAGATGTAAATGTTAGTGGCGGTTATTCACAAATGTTTACATCTCCTTCTATGAAAATTTTAAAAAATATACCTTCGTCTCAGATTTTAAGGAATTGTCAGAACTGGATATGGTTGATGATCAATATTAATCCTCAAATAATTTTAAAATCAAAATAAATAAAAACCAAACATTATCATGATTCATTTAAGAAAAAAATTGCTTTTTACAGCAGTAATATCTTTTGCAAGTATTTGCTTGTTTTCTTGCAAAACCAACTCTTCTGGCAATGGCGCTGCTGATGATACAAAAATTGATACCGTGCTTACTGGTACTGTTACCGCAGAGCTTACTGTGGCGCCCAACGTACCCAAACCATTAACCTATACCTCTCCTAAAAGAGTAATGGTAACATTGGAAACTATAGAAAAGGTAATGCCCATATCGGATAGTACACAATATACTTTCTGGACTTTTGGAGGCCATGTACCTGGAGAATTTATTCGGGTACGGCAGGGTGATCTTGTAGATTTTACCCTTAAAAATGCCCCAGAAAGTAAAAATTCGCACAGTATAGATCTCCATGCAGTAATTGGGCCAGGAGGTGGAGCTGAAGCTACCAGCACAGCGCCGGGCCAATCTACTCATTTTCAGTTTCGTGCCTTGCATCCGGGGCTTTATGTTTACCATTGTGCCACCGGGCCGGTGCCTCTGCATATTGCTAATGGCATGTATGGTTTAATATTAGTAGAGCCCGCTGCCGGCTTACCTAAAGTAGATAAGGAATACTACCTCATGCAAGGAGATTTTTATACGCAAGGCAAATTTGAAGCACCAGGTTTGCAAGCCTTTGATCAGGATAAGGCGCTGGCAGAAAACCCTGATTATGTTTTATTTAATGGCCGTGTAAGATCTACCACAGGCGCCAATGCCCTTCAGGCAAAAGTTGGTGAAACTGTAAGGTTGTTTGTTGGAAACGGAGGCCCCAATCTCATTTCATCTTTTCACCCTATCGGACAAATATTTACTAAAGTGTACATAGAGGGAGGAAGTGAAGTAAACAGAGATGTTCAGACCACGCTGATTCCGGCAGGTGGAGCTTCGATCGTAGAAATGAAAATGCAAGTACCAGAAGTGATCAACCTTGTGGACCATTCCATTTTCCGGGCATTCAATAAAGGAGCTATAGCCCAAATAAAAGTAACAGGATCTGAAAACCCTTCTGTCTTTCATAAGGGACAATAACCCAAGTGGGTAAGTTGAAAACAGTTGTAACCATATTAATGATAATTATTTTACCCTGGGCGGTCGAAGCTCAGGGTAAATTGGTTACCTCCCAAAAATCAGTAATCATTCCGGCAGGAAGTTACACTCCATTTTTTATTACCAAAAGCGATAAACCTTTAAAAATTGCTTCTTTTAAAATGGATGAAACTGCAGTGACCAATGTAGAATTTCTGGAATTTGTGAAAGCAAACGCCCAATGGCGAAAATCAAAAATAAACCGCCTCTTTGCAGATAGTAATTATCTTAAAAACTGGGAGGGAGATCTGGATATTGGCGCAGCAAATAAAAATATTTACAATTCCCCTGTAGTATATGTTTCATGGTTTGCTGCTAAAGCATATAGTGAATGGAAAAATAAACAATTGCCTACCGTGGCTCAATGGGAACTTGCAGCCAATGGGCGGCCAAAAAATATAAAATATAAAACTCTTACAGATTATATTTTAGGATGGTACGAAAAGCCCAACCCGCCGATATTGCCTAATGTCAAATCTACCTACCAGAATGAATATGGCTTGTATGATATGCATGGCCTTATTTGGGAGTGGACTTTCAATTTTAATAGTTTTATTGGCTCTACAGATACAAGAGGCAATACTCAGGTAGATGCAAACAATTTTTGCGCAGGTGGCGCTGTTAATGTAAAAAACAAGGCCGACTATGCCAGTTTTATGAGGTACAGTTACCGGGGAAGCCTTAAAGGAAATTACTGCATCGGAAATCTCGGATTTCGGTGTGTACAAAATTTAACGAGCCATGATTAAAAGGTTGCTTCTTTTTCTGATAACGGCATTGGCATTAATAAGCTGCTCTGAAGATTCAAATAAATCTGCGTTTATCGGTGATAGTCGTGCAGCTAATACTGCACCAGTAGGCACTTTGCCGGCAGAAAGTTTGTATTCAATAAGCGACTCATTTCAAACACAGGATAATACAGTGATCACTCTTGATCATTTCCGGGGGAAACCTACAGTAGTGGGAATGATATTTACTCATTGCACCTATGCCTGCCCAAGATTGACGGCAGACATCCAAAATATTGAGGACAGCTTGCAAAATGAAAATGGAAAAATTAATTTTCTGCTGGTGAGCTTTGATCATGAGAGAGACAATCCTGCTCAATTGAAAAAATTTGCAGATAGCCTGAAGTTGGATAAAAACTGGACCCTGCTGCATGGAAGTGAAGCATCAGTAAGAACACTTTCGATATTATTAAATGTGCAATATGAAAAAGATGGAGAAGGAAATTTTTCCCATAGTAATATTATTTCCGTTTTAGACAAAGAGGGTAAGCTCGCTTACCAAAAGGAAGGCCTCAATGCAAACCAATCTGCTACGATTGCTTCGATAAAGAATATGCTGAAATAAAATAAAAGATACCCAGCCGGGACTTTCGTTTTTTTTTTGATCAGAACTTTCTAATCTATTCAGTAGAATGAATAGCTGTCATTTATTCGAAAATCAAAATAACAATTACGACAAATTTTAAATCCCTTAGACCGGGGTTTTTGCATTGATAGGCAAATAGATTTTTTTAAAAATTGGGTTCTATATTTTACCGGTTTGCGGCTTTGATATGTGATGGCATTTAAGTACAAAAGTTCAATAGATTTACTGCCACTAAACCTTGAACAAATGCCTCATAGAAGGGCTATACCCGCCACCTTGCAAAGCTGGTATAAGCGTAGGCCTGTGCGGTTTTACAAAATTGCTACCATAAGCGTTGGCTAATTCAGTAATATTTCTTCAATTGCTGAACTCGCTTTTTTCAAGAGTTCTTTTGTTTGGTCTTTGAGTTGTTGGGCTTGTTGTCTGATTTTTGTAATGTGTTCTGCAATTTCTTTTAACTCATCTGCAAATTCATTTTTTAAAAATTTTGTGTCTGATTAGTCAATGTGATATTTTTTCAAATTAGTGTTTCTCAAAAATACAACTCTATCACTTTAAGTAAAAGGTTCTAACCTTAGGTGTGGCGTTGTTCCTGTTTTGATGTTTTTGAGTGTTGGTGAAATAGTATAGCTGCTCATTACTTTTTAGGCTTTAATTGTTTTGCAGTTTGGCTTTTGAGTAAAATTGCTCTTGCATTTAGACCCGTTACCACTTTTTTACCCGTTTTGGCTTCTAATTCTTTGCGCGCTACATTGGCAACGTTGCCGCCTTGTTTGGCTACTTTCTTACTTTCTTCAAAATCTTTTGGGTTTACGGCTTGCGAAATATCTTTAGTAGACGCTTCGGCAAGCATATTTAGAATAAGTTCGGTATTGGTCATATTGGCTCGAAGGTTTTCTTTTTTAGACCTTTTAATATTTTGTATTCTTTCGTTGTTTTATCGCTCCATGCTTTTGTAATAATATCTGTGAGTGTAGCAAAATGAACACCTTCTTTCAATCCTCTTTTTTCCCATTCATCTGTTAGTTCTTTTCTTATCTCAATACTTTTAAGTCGCTGGTTTATCCAATTTTCAGAATATCCTAATTGTAGATATTATTCCAAAGCCCTGTCAATGCTTAGTTCAGGGTCTTGCATTTCGTCTAATCGTTCGCTTGCTACTTGTGCAAGCCATAGTTTAAAAGGTTCTGCTTTGGGGGAGGGATGGATTGTATAAGCCGGAAAAGTTGTTCTGTATCTGCAACATCAGTTTTATAAAATTTACCATCAGAAGATTGCATTTTCAGTTGACTACAATTTGTAGCCAACTGACTTCCTTCTTTTTTAAGCCTTATTTTAAGCACACTCCAATATTTTCTTGCATTGGGACTGCCGGTTAAAATTTCGATGACATCAATAATTGATATAAACCATTTTTCTTGTTCAGCATCCCATCATAAGGCTCTTACCTTTTTATCTTCAAATATTTTAATGGAATTTTGTAGTTTCATGATTCTTGCAGTTTATAGAATAATCGTTTTTTTTAAGTTACTTCTCCGTTTTGCTGATATGAGCAATAAATTTTGAAAGCTCTTTGCCTATTTCAATCAATTCATTGTTGTTGGTGCTTCTTCCTGTGGTATCATAGCCAATGTCTTCGGCTATTGCCATAAAAATTGGATAGTCGTCCAATGCAGTTTGTTTTGTCAAAAAATATTTTTCGGCCAATTCTTCTTTCAGCAAATTTACTTTGTCGGTAAAGGTTGTCTGAGCCACTGATTTTTCTGATTGAATGATTTCTGTGATTTTCTTTTTATCAAAAGTTGGGTTTGCTTTTTTTGCATCTGTTTCTAATTTCTTAATTGCATCGGATTTTTCCTTTTCCCATTTTTCAACGGTAGCGATATAGTTGTCTTCGTCAAACCGGAAAAGTCCTTTTTCTATTCCCGTATCTATTAAATTCATTCTTATTTTCTTAGGCCGCTAAATTGAGTTTATAAAACCCGTATTTGTCAAAAATGCCCGTCAAACTGCTCATTGTCCCGAAGTCGCGTGGTGGGCGGTTGGGCAAAATAAAGTGAGCCAATTTGTACCGGCTTGGGGGCGTATTACAGTTCTTTTTATTTTGCGAAGCATGGCATTTTGTCTTTTGTTCCCCTGATCGTTTACGGACATTTGTGGGTATTTTTTAGGGACGAGCACTACTATTTTTATTCACTAAATAGTACAAAAAACCTTGCGGGAAAATGATACTATATTGAAATTATAAATTAGCCCAAACGTACATGGTATAAGGCCTATAGAAATTATTGGTTGAACTTAATAATATTAAATTCCCTATTCAATCTCCGATTTTTGTTTAATACATCCAATCTTAACTAATTATTTATAGTTTCAATAATATCTGGCATCATTTTGTATTCTTATTGAGTTCAAAAAAAATATAAATAATGATGAGTGTTAATTTTTTTAAGTATGTTTTATTGCTATTTACCATTTCAAGTGTTTTTTATGCTTGTAAATCAAATGCTGGTAATGAAACAAGGAATATTCAATTACTATCAGATTCTACTACCTATAGAAACAATATAAAGTCTGATACTGCAACCGGTGTAAGTCCCGTAAAGAAGGCAAGTGTTACCACCATTCACAAATCAACTGGTAATCATAATTCGACTGTGCATACTAACGAGAATGGCAATACTTCCAATAATAATTCTGCTTCAACAGCCAATAATTCAAACTCGGGCTCCAATGAAAAGACATCCACAACTACCACCTCCTCACAAAAGAAGGGATGGAGTAAAGGTGCACAAGGCGCTGTAATTGGTGGCGCTACAGGCGCTGTGGGTGGCGCTATTATTTCGAAGAAGAAGGGAACAGGTGCGGCAATTGGCGCTGTTGTAGGCGCTGCCGGCGGATATATTATCGGGCATGAAAAAGATAAGAAGGATGGCCGCGTAAACAAATAAAAAATTTGAAATATAAATGAGCCCCGGTCAGGATGGCCGGGGGTTTTTAGAATTGAAAGTGAAAAATTTTCTTTCTTTTCAATTATTACTTTGTAAATATAGCCCGCTCATATTGTACCGGCCACTCAGTCTTTTCATTGATAATGGCGGAAGCTTGCAGCGGGAAATAGGGGTTTCTTAAAAATTCTCTTGCCATAAATACAAGATCAGCTTTCTCTTCCGAAATGATAGCCTGAGCCTGCTGGGCAGATGTTATTAATCCAACGGCTGCAGTAGAAATGCCTGCTTCTTTTTTAATTTGTGCTGCAAATGGTAATTGGTATAATGGCGCTACAGGAATTTTCTGAGCTGGCGATATTCCTCCACTGGAACAATCTATCACATCTACACCTTCATTTTTTAAAAGGTGGGCCAATTTGATAGAATCGAATATATCCCAGCCACCCTCTACCCAATCTACCGAAGATATTCTTACAAATAAAGGCATTTGCGCAGGCATTATATTTTTCATGCCCTTCACTATTTCTATAAGTAGGTGAGTGCGGTTTTCAAAGCTACCCCCGTATTGATCTGTACGAAAATTACTTAAGGGCGATAAAAATTCGTTGAGAAGATATCCATGAGCAGCATGGATTTCAATTACGTCAAATCCGGCTTCTATTGATCGGATAGTGGCATTTTCGAAGTCTTCTTTTACTTGCATTATTTGCTCTAAGCTCATTTCCAGAGGTGCCCATTCTTCTGGCCTATACGATACAGCAGAGGGGGCTATTGTTTGCCAACCACCATCATTTATATTTAGTTGGCGTGCGCCATTCCATGGGCTGGCATGGCTTGCCTTGCGGCCTGCATGTGCCAATTGAATTCCGGCTTTTGCCCCATTATTTTTTATAAAATGAGTAATTTTTTTTAAAAAATTGATATGTTCATCTTTCCACAAGCCCAGATCGTCTGGTGAAATACGCCCTTCTGGTGAAACAGCGGTAGCTTCAGTAAAGACCAAAGAGGCGCCCCCGACAGCTCTGCTTCCAAGGTGAACAAGGTGCCAATCATTTGCAAATCCGTCTATGCTGGAGTATTGACACATGGGCGATACCACCAGCCTGTTTTTAAGTTCGAGCCCTTTAATTGGGATCGGGGTAAAAAGATTCGCCATTGTTCAACTGATTTAGAATGAAAAACTTAATAAAAACATTTAATTTTGCCACCCTTCAAAGCTGGTATTAATTAGCTCAAAGGTAATTTTAAAAATACTTGGCCCCGTAGTTCAGTGGATAGAATAGAAGTTTCCTAAACTTTAGACACAAGTTCGATTCTTGTCGGGGCTACTAAACACCTTTTTGAATAATAGAATTGAAGTAAATAAATTTCAAGTAGGTTTCTTGCGTACTATAAATATTTAGAGATGAAATTTTTAAATGTAGTTATTAAATACCGCCTTTGGCTTGGGGCATTATTCTTAGCCTTGGGTATATGGGTGAATATTGCTTCAGGTTTCTGGCCTTCATTCGTATTATATCTGGTAGCAGTAGTATTAATTGTAGGGCATTTTCTTTTTGGCCCCATGCGGTTGATTCAGGGATACATGGAAAACGGCGATATGGAAGGAGCAAAAAAAGTGATAGATTCTATATGGTTTCCTAAGTTGCTCATTAAGCCGGTAAGAAGTGTATATCATACGCTCAAAGGTAATCTGGCAATGGTAAACCAAGATTTTGAAAATGCAGAATTGCACATGAAAAAAAGCCTTAGCCTTGGTATGCCCATGAAAGAAGCTGAAGGAGCCAATAAGCTTCAATTGGGTATGTTGGCCATGCAAAAGGGGCAAATGCGTGAGGCCGAAAATTATATAAGGCAGGCCATAAGAGCCGGATTGCCAGACAAGGAAAACTCGGCAGCAGCCTACCTGCAGCTTTCTTCTATAATGGTAAATAAAAGAGAATTTCGCGCAGCTAAGGAATATTTCAGGAAGGTAAAAGCCCTTAAACCCACTACGCCTCAGATTGTAGATCAAATAAAACAGATGGAAAAATATATAACCCGAATGCCGGGATAGTTGATTTATCACCTATTTAATTTGTAGCTATCAATTATGTGATGTAAACCATTTATGTTTGCCAGTGCTCATGAACTCTAAAAAAGCCAGCTTCTTCTTATTGACTGCTATTGGTTATACAATCATAATGATGGCAGCAAATAGTTGTGCTCAGGTAGGTATGCCTACCGGAGGCCCAAGAGATAGTATTCCGCCGGTACTTGTTAAAGCTTCACCGCCTTTGCGTACAACCCATTTTTCAGGAAATCGCATCACGCTTACATTTGATGAATATGTACATGTAGAAAACGTGCAGCAAAACCTGCTCGTATCGCCCACTCCAAAAATTAATCCCAATGTAGATTTTAAATTTCGTGAGGTAACAATCAAATTAAGAGATACACTTTTGCCCAATACCACATACAACATCCAATTAGGAGATGCCATTCAGGATATAAATGAAAATAATATCTACCCTAATTTTACTTATGTTTTTTCAACAGGGGCCTATATTGACTCGTTTAATTTGAGTGGCAATGTGCTGGTGGCAGAATCGGGGTTGCCAGATTCTACGTTGATAGCCGAACTTTATAGCAACCTTAGTGATTCTGCAGTATATAAATCTAAGCCCAAGTATGTAGCAAGGATAGATAAGAAGGGCAATTATAATTTCAAATATCTTGCTGCTGGTACGTACCATTTATTTGCCCTTAAGGATGAGAGTGGCACAAAACTTTACAACAACCCCAAACAACTTTTTGCTTTTGCAGATAGTGCCATCATAATCAATGCAGAAAGCAAAACAGCACCCACACTTTATGCCTATGCTGAAGAAAAGGAAGCCCCATCAGTCAATAACATCAAACAGGAAAAACTCCTAAGATTTACCACTACCATCAGCAATGCCCATCAGGATCTTCTTTCGCCTTTGGAAATTACTTTTAATCATCCTTTAAAAAACAGAGATTCTTTAATCGCCTCGGTTTCAGATACGCTACATCATAAAATTACATCCCGAATAATACCAGACACTACAGGAAAAAAATATAAAATAGAATTTGATGCTAGCCCATCTCAGAAATACCTGTTAGTAGTGAATAAAAAGTTTGCTATTGATACTTTGGGATATAGTTTATTAAAAAGCGACACCATTCCTTTTGCCATGAAAAATGAAAGTGAATATGGAAGTATCAAAATCAATTTTACCAACCTGAATAAATTTAAAAACCCTGTTTTGCAGTTTGTTTCTAAAAATGAAATTGTGGCCTCATTTCCTTTGACATCATCTGTATTTGAACAGAAAATATTTGCCCCAGGAGATTATACTTTGCGTATTCTGGAAGATGAAAATGGAAATAAAATTTGGGATCCTGGCCATTATTCACCAGTAGATAAAAAGTTGCAAAAACAGCCGGAAAGGATTTATAATATCAGCCAGGCATTGAATATCCGGGCTAATTGGGATAATATCCGCGATGTCATCTTATAAAATACTTTTTTCCCAAAAACCAATTGATTAAATCAAAATGCACAGCCAAAATTCTTAATTTTGCCGAATGATTTTTTCTTCATTATTATTAGAAAATGCAGTAAATGAATTTTCTAAATTGCCCGGTGTTGGAAAAAAAACAGCTTTGCGATTGGTACTTCATTTACTTAAAAAGGATAAAGCAGAAGTACAATCATTTAGTAATGCTATTACCACACTTAAGGAAGATATATTTCTTTGTAGCCGTTGCAAAAATCTTTCTGACAGGCCAATTTGTAATATTTGCTCCTCAAGCGGGCGAAATCACCAGCAGATATGTGTTGTAGAAAATGTACGCGATGTGATTGCTATTGAAAGTACCCAACAGTTTAACGGGCTATATCATATTTTAGGTGGCGTTATTTCACCCCTGGATGGAATAGGCCCCGATCAATTAGAAATAAATTCTTTGGTAGAGCGGGTAGGTAGTGAAAAAATTGAAGAATTGATTTTTGCCCTTAGCCCCAACATACAAGGCGATACCACAATATATTATATAGGCAAACAACTTAAAGAGCATCCGGTAAAAATTACAACAATAAGCAGGGGTATTGCTTTTGGTGGCGAACTAGAGTATGCCGATGAAATGACCCTTGCAAGAAGTATATCAAATCGGATTGCATTTGAAAATTATGTTGGTAATGGCAAATTGTAATAGGGAGGCCTTGCGGGATTAATTTCTTTATGCCCGATTATAAAATATTATATTGCAAACACACAATCAGTAAAAATTGAATATAAATCCACAATCAAAAAAGCCCGTAATAGGCATTACCTGCGGCGATCTTAATGGAATAGGCCCAGAGTTAATTATCAAAACATTTTCAGACTCAAGGTTATTGGAGTTTTGCACACCAGTAATTTTTGCAAATAATAAGGTGATTAATTTTTACAAAAAAGGTATTCCCGCAGCGAATCTGAATTTTACTATTATAAAAGATTTTTCCAGAATCAATCACAAGCAATTAAACCTGCTGAATGTATGGGAAGAAGAGGTGGCCATATCCGCAGGTGAGCTAACGGAGCAAGGCGGGGCTTATGCCATCAAAAGCCTTGAAGCTGCTACTGCAGCCGCACACAGTGGAGAAATTCAAGCAATCGTTACTGCCCCTATTCATAAAAAGAATGTCTATTCAGAGAAATTTCCTTTTACAGGGCATACGCCTTTTTTTAAACATTTTTTTTCTAAAAAGGAAGTATTGATGCTGATGGTGGCAGGAGATTTCAGGGTAGGATTGGTTACAGAACATTTGCCCATAAAGGAAGTATCTCAAAATATTACGAGAGAATTGATATTGTCAAAACTATTATTACTTCACTCATCCCTCAGGCGAGATTTTAATATTATCAAACCAAAAATTGCCGTATTAGCACTGAATCCGCACGCAGGCGATGATGGATTAATTGGCAATGAAGAGGAAAGTATTATTAAGCCTGCCATCAGAGATGGGAAACAAAAAGATATGCTGGTTTTTGGCCCCTTTGCGGCAGATGCTTTTTTTGCCAGAGGATCATATCAAAAATTTGATGCAGTACTTGCTATGTATCACGATCAGGGATTAATACCTTTTAAATCTCTTGCCTTTGAGGATGGCGTAAATTTTACTGCCGGGTTAGATTTAGTTCGTGTAAGTCCGGATCATGGAACGGCTTTTGATATAGCTGGTAAAAATTTAGCTGATGCTACTTCTTTTACTGCCTCCTTATTTTGTGCATTTGATATTATAAATAATAGATCCCGGTTTGATGAAGAACGTGCTAATCCAATAAAGAAAATGAGCGAAAGTGTAATACGAAGCCATGGGGATAGTTAAAAATACTTCATTTGGGTTATTGGATTTAAAATAAGTTAAGTGTATCTTTCGTTCTAAGTAAAAGAAGTCTATCGGATAAAATTTGACCTTTTTATTATTAATCACCTACAGAATAAGTTTATTCTTCAGGATAATCGTATATTTTTGTGGGCAAGTTGTGAATTAATCAACCGGTATGGATACTATTTTACTAAGCGTGGGCCTGGCATTTATCATTACTTATTTTTCTATTCCTGTAATAATTGAGGTAGCAGAAAATAAGAAGCTATTTGATGAGCCTGATGCAAGGAAGGTACATAAAGAGGTAATTCCTACTCTGGGCGGCTTAGGCATTTTTGCCGGGTTTATTATTGCTACATTAATGGGCACCCCTCCGGCTATGGCCAATGTTCTTCAATATTTTGTTGCAGCCTGCCTTGTTATATTTTTCCTCGGCATCAAAGATGATATTCTGATTCTTTCTGCTTCCAAAAAGTTCATAGGGCAAGTAATTGCTGCAATTATAATCATGAAATTTGGCGGAATACAAATAGTAAATATGTATGGATTTTTAGGAATACATGAATTACCGCCTACTGCCAGCGTTTTACTTAGCCTTTTTACGATTGTTCTTATCACCAATAGCTTTAATCTTATAGATGGGGTAGATGGCCTCGCAGGTTCGCTTGGCGTTTTTACTTCCACCATATTTGGATTATACTTTTTATACACTGGTCAAATGCTGTATGCTGTAATGGGATTGTCTTTGGCTGGAAGCCTTATCGCTTTTTTAATTTATAATTTTCAGCCGGCTAAAATATTTATGGGTGATACCGGATCACTTTTGATTGGTTTATTGAATTCCATTTTTGTAATCAAATTTATTTTGGTTGCCTCTTCGCCTACATCTATTCTTCCGTTGGAGTCTGCACCTGCTATAGGTTTTGCCGTACTAATCGTTCCTCTTTTTGATACTTTACGTGTGGTGAGCCTGAGAATATTAAGTCGCCGTTCACCCTTTAGCCCCGATAGAAATCACATTCACCATTTTCTGTTAGATTTAGGCTTAGGCCCCCGAATGATTGTATTAACCTGCCTTACTGCTAATCTTTTATTTATTGCTCTGGCATATTATTTAAGATTTACTGGTACTACTGTGGTACTTATCGGCCTTTCGGCAGCGGCGCTTCTTATTGTAAGCCTTGTGTATTATAGCAGGCCCAAACTCAAACTGGCAGGGTTTGATGAACCCCAGAAGGACAGAATAATCAGGTCGCACAAAGTAATCAATATTCCCAGTGAACCAGTAGAGCACGAATCTTCCTTTTAACGCCTTTTTTGTTCCTGTTTTATTACATTTGCATACTTTTTGCCAAAAGGCATTCACCTACATTTTTATAATAAATGCCAGAAAATTTATCAGATAATATTAGTAATACACGCTTAGCGATGGAGAGGGCCATTGGGCACTTTGAGCAAGAATTGATAAAAATCAGGGCAGGCAAGGCTACACCCAATATGCTCGATGGCATAGTAGTGGATTACTATGGCACACCCACTCCTATCAACCAGGTTGGGAATATTAGCGCCATAGACGCCCGCACTATTACCATTCAACCATGGGAGAAAAATATGCTTCAGCCCATGGAAAGAGCAATCATTGCATCTAATATTGGAGTGAATCCACAAAATGATGGTAATATTATTCGCCTCTTTCTGCCCCCATTAACCGAAGAGCGGCGAAAAGAATTGGTAAAAAGAAGCAATGGAGAAGGCGAGCAGGCTAAGATTGCTATTCGAAATATCCGACGCGATAATATTGAACAAATAAAGAAGTTTCAAAAAGATGGCCTGAGTGAAGATCTGGCGCGTGAAGAAGAACAAAAAATACAGGATATTACTAATGAATTCATCTCGCTGGTGGAGAAACACCTTGCCACCAAAGAAAAGGAGATAATGGCGGTTTAATTGCACGACTATGTTGCATGAGCAATTATTGTTACTTATAAGTACCCCAATTTATCTGATTATTATCGGGGCTGAAATACTTTTGAGCCATTGGCATCTGGATAAGTTTTATTCAGTAAAGGATACACTTACCAATGTTTATTTATCCTTATTAAATGGCGGTATTGACCTTTTGTTTCGGGCAGTGTATGTGGTAATTCTTGCATTTTTTTATGAATATCATTTCTTTAACCCTGCCTTCAACCCTATATTTTATTGGGGAGCTTTATTTTTTTTAGAAGATTTGGCTTTTTATTTTGAACATAGGGTTGACCATTTCAGCCGCTTTTTTTGGGCGGTACATGTTACCCATCATTCATCTACACATTTCAATCTTACTACTGGTTTTAGATCTTCTGTGTTGCAGCCGCTTTATCGCTTTATATACTTTATCCCCCTGGCCTTTTTAGGATTTGCTCCCATAGATATTGTATTTATGTATTCTCTCACTCAAATCTATGGCATACTGGTACATACCCAATATATTAAAAAAATGCCTGCTTGGTTTGAGGCTGTATTTGTCACACCATCGCACCACCGTGTACATCATGCAAGCAACGTAAAGTATCTGGATAAAAATATGGGTATGGTTCTTATAATCTGGGACAGGCTTTTTGGAACTTTTCAACGGGAGGAAAGTGATGAGCCTGTAAAGTATGGACTCACTTATGATTTAGAAAAGCCTCATCATCTTACTAATGTAGTATTTCATGAATGGAAAAAGATTGGAGATGATTTAAAAAGAGACCTTCCGCTTTCAGTGAAAATAAAATATCTTTTTAAGCCACCGGGTTGGAGCCATGATGGTAGCACCAAAACTGCGAAACAATTGCAAAGAGAACTTCATTCTAAGGGCTTGTAAACACTTGATGGGAAACTAAAAAAAACCTGATTCCTGACAGGCTCTTGACACTAACCTCCATCCTTAAATTATGAATCCTTTTTAATATCCTATTCTATCTCAAATAAAGTTTGCCAATACATTTCTAAGGCTTATTTTTAATTTGTAAAAAATCGGATTACAATATTCAATGAGCGGTATTAAATTAAAAGAAATAAGTACCAAGGCCCCAAAGGAGTTTGATAAAGCCGGAACCAAAGAGCAGACCCAAAAAATACTTGCAGAACTTGATAATCTTCAAAATCTTTTGTTTGCCGAAGGCAAAAATGCTTTATTGGTAATAGTGCAGGGAATGGATGCGAGTGGTAAAGATGGTGTAGTGCGCAATGTATTCACTACTATGAACCCTCAGGGTGTAATGGTAAAGGGGTTTAAAGCGCCAACCGCAGAAGAACTTAGCCACGACTTTCTTTGGAGGGTACATCTGCATGCTCCAGCACGGGGAATGATTCAGATTTTTAACCGTAGCCAATATGAAGATATTCTCATCACACGTGTACATAAATGGTGCGATGATGATACAGCAAAGAAACGAATGAATGCCATTAATGATTGGGAGAAATTAATCGCTCAACACAATAATACGCGGATTTTAAAATTTTACCTGCACGTTTCTCCTGAAGAACAAAAGGCAAGGCTCGATGAAAGAATAAAAGACCCAACAAAGATGTGGAAGTACAATGCCAACGACTACCAAGAATCTGCTCTGTGGGATGAATATATGAAAATGTATGAAGATTGTTTTGAACATTGTAATGAGATTCCCTGGATCATTGTGCCGAGTGATCAGAACTGGTACAAAGAATTTATAATTGCCAGCGAAGTGAAAAAGGCACTTGTTGATTTTAATATGCAATACCCTGGACTTAAAAAATAAATCTTTTATTACTTAAACCTAAAAATTAAAAACCATGAGCTTCGTTAAAGATTTCAAAAGTTTTGCAATGCGCGGAAATGTAGTGGACCTCGCTGTTGCAGTTATTATTGGTGCTGCATTTGGAGCTATAGTCTCTTCCCTAGTTTCTGATATTATTACCCCATTGATTTTGTCGCCGGTTTTGGAAAAATTGGGACTAAAGGATATTGCTGAATTAAAGTGGGGCGCAGTCACCTATGGTAAATTTTTGGCAGCGGTAATTAACTTTTTAGTTATTGCACTGGTGATATTTCTGATGGTACGAAGCGTTTCTAAATTGCAAAAAGAAAAGGAAGCAGCGCCGGCAGCAGTATCTTCTACAGACCAATTATTAATCGAAATAAGAGATGAATTAAAAAAGAAGAATGCCTGATTGTATGTGGGCAATTGCAGGATTAATTATCGGCTTTCTGTTTAAATAAAAATCAATATTTAGCTGGAAAATTGGTTATTTTCGCAGCAGTTGCTTACTATAGCTCAAACATTATCTTTCGCTACTAAATTCGTATGAGAAAATTATTATTGTTATTTGCAGGCATTATATTCTTAGGCCAAATTGTGAATGCCCAAAGGCGAAAGTCTATTGAAATAATACTGACCAAAAAGTACAAAAAGCCAGCTAAACCCGAATGGAAAAAAGGGGTAAGTTTTTCACTTTTTGCAGGTCAGGCCGGTAGCAAAAACTGGGCATCGGGGAGTGATATTTTTTCACTTTCAGTCAATGGGTTCATGAATGCCTATGCATCTTACGATACTAAGCGATGGCTATTTCAGAATAACCTTACCGCTTCTTATGGTATGGTTGTTACAGATGAATTTGCAACCATTAAAAATGATGACAAGCTCGATTTGTTTTCTGAATTGGGAAGAAAGCTCAACAAACATAAGACTACATTGGTGGGGGCTGCTTTTAATTTTCGGTCTCAATTTTCTAATGGATACGATCGCAATTACCTTCAACAGGGATTGAAGAGAAGGACTTCAGGTTTCTTTGCGCCTGCTTACATAACTATTGCGCCAATAGGGATCATACTTCATCCTAAACATGTAGATATTTACGCATCCCCTATTGGCTTCCGAGGCGTTTTGGTTTCAAACAGCCCTTATAGTTATTTATATCAAGGTGGGGTAATACCGTCTCAATTGATTAATGAAAAAAACCCTTATGCCCAGGAACGCTCTGTTGCTGAAATGTATGGTGTAGGGCCAGACCGTACCATTCAATACCAAATAGGGCCTTATGTTTCTATCCGTGCCAACAAAGAGATACTTAAAAATGTAGGTTATTCGGGCAGAATAGACCTTTTCTCTGATTTTAATCATCCACATCCTGAAAATGTAGATATATTTTGGATGAACACTTTTAATTTTAAAATAAATAACTGGCTCAATGCAGTTTATAGCTTGGATCTGGCCTATGATAATGATATTAAAAAATTCGGGTTTAATAAAGATCATGCTGCCTTGCAGGTAAAATCAGTTTTAGGCTTAGGTGTTACAGCTAAGTTTTCTGACAAAAGAAAAAAGCGGAAGCATAGAGTGATCATACGAAACATAAGAAGGAATTAATATAAGATTCAATAATTTTTGCAGATGAATACAGAGATTTACCAGATAAAATTGCCACAGTTTGAAGGCCCGTTCGATCTTCTGCTTTTCTTTATTGAAAGAGATGAGTTGGATATTTATAACATTCCGATCACAAAGATTACAGAAGATTTTTTATCTTTTATTCATAGCACTAAGTCGCTTAATATCGAATTAAGCAGTGAGTTCATTCTTTTCATTAGTACGTTGATGCGTATTAAAGCTAAAATGCTTTTGCCAAGAAAAGAATTGGATACTGAAGGAAATGAAATAGACCCCAGGCAAGAACTGGTAGATAAAATTTTGGAATATAAAAGGTTTAAAGAGGCTTCCCTGAAGATGAGCCAGATGGAAGGTGAGCGATTATTAATGGTGCGGCGAGGAAATATTCAGGATGAGCTATTAAAGATCGGCGAGGAGTCTGGCGAAGGAACCGAAATACAGGCAGTGACATTATTTAAGTTGATGAAAGCCTTTGAACGTGTGGCTTTGCGCCTGCAGGAAAAAAGAAACCGTCCGGTACATACAGTAATTTCCTACAACTATACGATGGAGGATATGCGCGAGTATGTGATAAACTTGGTAACCGCTGAAAAAGTAATTTCGTTTGAAAAATTATTTGATGAATGTAACGACAGGCTTCATGCCATTTTTATTTTCCTGAATATTCTGGAACTTGTTCAAGCCAATTTTATTAACCTGATTACCGGCGAGGGAGCCAATAATTTTATCATCGAAAAAAATGAAGAGGGTGAAGTAAATAATTTGCCTTCTGAATCATACCCGCCTATTTCTCTTTCCTAACGATTTTTCATCTATATAGGAAGGAGGCTTTAATTTTCTCACTCGTGAAAATAAATACCATGCAATGGCAGCATAGATAATTGTCATAGAGGTTCTTCCCAACATTGCAAAAACTGTTCGCATTTCATAAGGCTTACCACTCTGAATGTGGTAGAGCATAAATGCATAAGTAATCAAAAGCAGAAGTACAGCAAAAATCAGGTAAATCGTGGAAAGGTCATTTTCGTGAAAAATATACCATGCAGCTATCAGATATAGAAATGAGCAAATACAATTGCCATATACTACCATTGGAATATAGTGGCCCTCCTGCTTCCTGATGTCAAATAAATCAAAAATTACAGAAAATGTCATAAACATTGAAACAATACCTACAATAGCAAGAAAGGCGGCGAGTATAATTATAAGGGATCTCCTCATTAGTAGTAATTGGTAGGTAGTAAAAGTAGAATTATTTGGTCTAAAAACAAACGAAATAAATAAAAGTATTAAAATACTTTTATTATTGAATTATCTGTACATTTGCATAAAAAAATAGTAATGGAAACAACAGCAGATACATTTTTAAACGTAACAATTTTGCCGCCAAGGCTTAAACATTCAACCATATTTGAAAAATTTGATGAATTGATAAGTGGTGAATCTTTGTCAATATTAAACGACCATGACCCTAAGCCTTTATACTTTGAACTTCTGGCAGAAAGAGGTAAAATATTTACTTGGAAATATTTGGAAGAAGGGCCTGAAAACTGGCAGGTAAGAATTACAAAAAATAAAACGATGGAAGGCGAAGCCAATGTAGCTGATTCAAATGCGCACGAAACCAAAATTCCATTTGCTGGTAGTAATGCAGATGAAAATATTCTTAACGTAACAGAAATAGCGCCCAAATTAAAACATCCTACAATTTTTGAAAAATTCGACGTACTTATGCCGGGCCAAAGCCTAACTATCCATAATGATCATGACCCCAAGCCTTTGTACTACCAACTTTTAGGAGAAAGAGGAAATATTTTTACATGGGAATATTTGCAGGAGGGGCCTCAATTGTGGCGTGTAAAAATTTCAAAAAAACTTTCAGGGCAGAATGAAGAAACGTTAGGTGAAATAGCCGTGAAGGATTTAAGAAAGGTAGAAATATTTAAAAAATACGGATTAGATTTTTGCTGTGGCGGAAAGAAAACAGTTAAAGAAGCTTGTGCCGAAAAAGGAATTGATGTGACCAAAGTAGAACAGGAACTACAGCAAGCCGAGCGGGTTTCCTCAGTATCTGCCTATAAGCCGTTGCCTTATGATGACTGGTCGCTCGATTTTCTTGCTGACTATATAGTAAACACCCATCACAGCTTTGTAAGAAAAACCTCGCCGGATCTTCGTACCTATTCAGCCAAGGTGGCTAAGGTGCATGGCAGCCACCATCCTGAGCTTATTAAAATAAACGAGTTGGTACAGGAGGTGATAGATGAAATGGCAGAACACATGGTGGAGGAAGAACAAGTAGTTTTTGCGTACATAAAAAAACTCGTTTCAAACAATGCTGATTTAAAAAATTCGACTGATAAGGATTCGGCTAACCTACAAACACCGATTACCAAAATGGAAATGGAGCACGAGCTGGTAGGGGGCAATATGGAGCAGATTAGAGAATTGTCCAACAATTATACTTTACCTGCAGATGCATGTGCCAGCTATTCATTTCTCTTTAAATTATTGCAAGACTTTGAAAGTGACCTGCACTTGCATGTGCACCTTGAGAATAATATTCTTTTTCCAAAGGCTATTGAATTAGAAAAGAGCTTGTAAGAAAAACCTGCTACCTCTTAGGCCTGAGCACGCTCCCGGATTTAATGAATGCATTAATCCGGAGCTTGTTTTTCTTTAGATTTTAAAAATGCGAACTTTGAGGTATAAAAATATTTTTCTCATTATTGATCTAAACCATGTAACAATGAAAAAGATTTTATCAATTTTTAGTTTACTGTTTATTTTTTCCTGCAACCAAGGAAATGAAACAACTACGCCTGCTGCAAATGATTCTGTATCTTATGCAGAACATACAGGAGAGCCGGGCGCAGTTTCTTTAAACAATGGAAGCAAGTGGAAAGCCGATACCATTACCAATAGGAATGTGTTGGAACTAAAAACGATGGCTGATAATTTTAGAATAAAACCTTTCCCTTCTGTACAAGATTACCAACTTGTAGGGAATGACCTTAAGGCCGGTATAGATACCATGCTCAGCCAATGTAAAATGAAAGGCAGTGATCATGAAGCGCTGCACCATTGGTTGGAGCCTGTACTAAAAAATGTAAACGATCTTAAAAATACCTCGGATTCTGCTGCAGGCAGGCAATTATTCAGCCTCATTGATGGACAGCTCAGGAATTATAAAAATTATTTTGAATGAAAATAAATGCTGATACTAAAATTGCACATCTAATAAAGCAGAACCCTGATGCATTAGAAGCGATTATCAGCATTGCACCTAAATTTGAGAAACTTAGAAACCCCTTGTTGCGTAAATTGATGGCAGGCCGCACAAGCATTGGCATGGCCAGTAAAATTGCGGGACTGGAGCCCAGGGTTTTTTATGAAAAACTAAGGCCTCTGGGATTTGATGAAAGTGAAAGTACTGCGCCAAATACAGGAGCACCTCGTCCAAAGCAACAACCTGCATTTTTGAAACTCTTGACTTCTGAAAAAATTACAGAACTGGACGTAAGGAGTATTCTTGAAAATAAGCAGGACCCTTTGCCGCTGATTTCAAAAACTATTAAAACCATAAGTAAGGGGCATGCATTAAAGCTGATCAATAGCTTTGAGCCGACACCATTGATTGGTTTATTAGGCAAACAAGGTTTTGAATCTTATACCGAAGAGATTTCTCCTGATTTATTCGCTACCTATTTTTTTAGGCAGGATGATAAAAATAGGGAACAGCTAAATTTGCAGCGTGCAGAAAACTGGAGTGAATATCTGGAAAAATATAAAGATCGTATGGTAGCGCTTGATGTGCGCGCGCTTGAAATGCCTGGGCCTATGATGGCTATTTTAGATGCTTTGGATAAATTGGCTGATGAAAGTGCCTTATATGTTCAACATAAGCGGATACCTGTTTTTCTGCTTCCAGAACTGAATGAGCGCGGTTTTGATTACAGAATAAATGAAGCCAGCGAAGGCGAAGTTTACCTTTTAATATTTAAAGAATAATGTTTGCAGCAGCTACCTCGGGCCTTGCCAAAAACACTTCATTTAAAGTAGTGCTCCCGTTTTATTTTTATGCCGCCCTTTGTTTTTTGTTCGCATCTATACTGCTTATTTTTTCTTCTGCTGCATTTACACAGCATTATTTTCATCCATACACTCTCACTGTCACCCATGCTATGGCATTGGGTTGGGGTACCATGATTATACTGGGTGCCAGCCATCAATTGGTACCAGTGCTGATTGAGGGTGCATTATTTAGTGATTTTCTGGCTTATTGTTCTTTCATTGCGGCAGCTTTAGGCATTCCTTTATTGCTATATGGATTTTACCATTTTGATTTTTCTGTTTTTACCAAAGCCGGTGCGATATTAATTAATCTTGCAATAATTTTTTACTTGGTAAATCTTGCGGTAAGTATGGCCAGAAGTAAAAAGGAAAATGTACATGCCATATTTGTTTTTACGGCTGCGTTATGGTTGTTAATCACTACACTCTTAGGGTTGTTGTTACTTTATAATTTCACATCAAATATTTTGTCTAATGATTCGCTGTACTATTTGCCTGTACATGCGCACATTGGCGTTATTGGTTGGTTTCTACTCATGGTAATGGGGGTAGGTTCACGGCTTATTCCATTGTTTTTAATATCAAAATATCACAATGAGAAATTACTTTGGTGGATTTTTATCCTCATCAATCTGGCATTGATCATTTTTATATTCAATTTTCTTTTTTCTTTTTATCCAGTAATAAACTTTTTTTGTGTAGGCGCTATAGCCCTTGCTATCGGTTTGTTTGGCTATTATTGCCGTAAGGCTTATCAACAAAGGCTTAGGAGAAAAGTAGATGGTCAATTAAGAATTTCATTGCTATCAATAGCTTTCATGGTTATTCCTGTTGTATTAAGTATCGTGTTAATTATTTTGAGTTTTTATTTTGTTGAAAATAACAGTGTAGTTCTGGCTTATGGGTTTTGTATTTTTTTTGGGTGGATTACCGCAATCATTCTGGGCATGACTTTTAAGACGCTGCCTTTTATCTTATGGAACAGAACCTATCATCATAGGTCTGCTGTGCAAAAAACGCCCAACCCCAAAGATTTATTCAACAGTCGGGTATTTAATATGATGGCAGTTGCTTATTTAATAGGGTTTGTGGTTTTTCTTATAGGGATATTTGGTGGATTCATTTACGTTTTGCAAGTAGGGGCTGTATGCATATTTTTAAGTGCCATTTTGTTCAATCTAAATATTTTTAAAATGGTGATACATAAACCAGATAGCAAATGAATGAGATAACAAATGATAATGACAAATGTGCTATTGCATTAGAAGCCTTGCATCATGTAATAGATCCTGAGATAGGCTTAAACATTGTGGATCTCGGCCTTATTTATCAACTTGATTTTGATGAAAAGACAAAAATAATTTATTGTACTATGACCCTTACAACGCAATTTTGCCCCATGGGGGAATCTATTTCTGATGGAGCAAAAAATTGTTTGGAGAATACCTTTGAAGGGTACCAAATTAATATTAATCTCACATTTGATCCGCCCTGGAATGCAGATAAAATTTCTCCGGAAGGCCAGCAATTTTTAAACTGATAAAGATGATAAGCAATAACAGCAAGACAGCAATAAAAGCAGTTATTTTTTTATGCTCGCAATTTGAATCGGAATCAAAATCATCTATAAAAGAGGTAGCGGCATACATAAATGCTAATGAACATACGGTGGCCAAAATTTTGCAACAATTGGTGAAGAATGAAATAATTAATAGTGTGAAAGGCCCTTCCGGAGGGTTTTTTATTTCAACAAAGCAGCAGGCGCTTCCCATAATAAGTATCGTACAAGCAATTGAAGGAGCCAAGGTTTTTAAGAATTGTGGCCTGGGGTTAAGTAAGTGTTCTGCACAGCATCCCTGCCCTATACATAATGATTATAAGTTGGCCAGAGACATTGTGGAAGACCTTTTCAAAAGTAAAAAGGTAATAGATTTGTGCAGCCCTGTAAATGAAGGAATTGCCTATTTAATTGATTGATCTATTTAATTTATTCTGTCACTTGTGTAATAAATTCATTTAATTTTATTCATTTATTTAAATGAAGAAATATGTGGTGGATTTATGCATTGCTTGCTGCATTGTTTGCAGCGCTCACAGCTATTTTTGCTAAAGTAGGAATAAAGGGGGTAGATACAGACCTTGCTACGGCAATACGAACAGTAGTGATTTTAGTGATAGCATGGGCAATAGCATTGGTGCGAGGCGGTGCTTCTACCATTCACTTACTTACCAAACAAAATATTTTATTCCTTTGTCTTTCAGGGGTGGCTACCGGCCTTTCTTGGATATTTTATTTTAAAGCATTGCAATTGGGCAAAGTATCTCAGGTAGCGCCGGTAGATAAAATGAGTGTTGCTATTGCTATTGTATTGTCCGCAATTTTTTTAGGAGAGGCGCTGGATGCAAAAACCATTATTGGGGCACTTCTTATTATTATTGGTACACTGGTTCTTATTTTTTAAGATTTACATAAATCCATAATCCAGCACACGGCGCAAAAATTTTTTGTCTTGAATAATCCATGTTACTTCATAGCTACCGGTATTGTCTTTTGAAAAAAGATAAATGTATATCCGGTGCCCGTCTTTTGATTTGTAAACGCCGTTGGTAGTGCGCTTCACACCTTTGTTGGTATAATCAAAGTTGATATTGTGCAGGTCGTTGTAGGAAAATTCAGGAATGGATACAGTATCACCATTTATAGTAAGGGTGATATTCGCAATGGTTGTAAGTGGCATCTTCCCATAATTACCGTAATAGGTACGCTTATCTATTTTGATCAAATATTTTTCATCATATTGTAGTTTATGTTTGGATGCATCAAAGGGAGCAGTTCTTACAGAAACTTTTATACCATCTCCTGCAAAATCCATGAAGTCATTTCCAAAATTGGTATAATTTATTTTTTCTAAAGGAAGTGCACCTACACTTTCGCTAATGCCCGACAAGGAAAATGTAGCTACATCGCTTCGCAAATCATGCGGTTGCAGGCGGGCAAAACCCTCATTCTTTTTTCGAGTGTCCTGATAGTCATAATTCTTTTGGGCACAAACCTTCCCGGTTGTGCAAAGCATTATTAATAATACCGGGGATAATATATTTACAGGAAGTAATCTCATAGATATTTTAAAAATTATTCAGTAACAGGGTAGCCCTTATTTATCCAATCAGTTTTGATATTGGTGGATAGATTGAGTAAATGATAATTGGTGAAATGCATTTCTTTGAGCGCTTCGAGTGCAGGGCGTATATTGGGGCAGCGTTCAAAGGGGCAGCATCCACAATAGATTACCACGGCAGTACTTCTGGACAATTTGGCCAATTCAGTTTTCAGTTTTTCCAGATTTTTTTCATCGTTTGTCATTCCAATATCTATTGAATGAGGTATAATAGCGCCAGGGCCTACACTTAATATTACCGGAATGTTGGTATTGGTTCTTATACTGGCAGCCAGGTCGGCTGGTTGCATTAACTGATCCGGTGTCCAGGTTACCGGCTTTTGGGCATTACATGCAGCAGTAGCAAAAACTAAAAATCCTAAAAGGAACACTTTAAACGATCTCATATTTTATTTTTTAAATGGTCAGTAAAGTTAAAAGTTTATAGAAAGATAACCGGGAAATTAACTTTTTACCTTTTTCGGTGTACAAAAGCTATGGTTAATCTTGGTATGTGTTTCATTTCATAAAAATTGTATTTTTAATTTGATAATGATCAATTTTAATCGCACAATCGTGAAATTGTATTACACCCTATTTAAAATATTTTATTTGGAATAGTTTTTGCCTTATATACCTCTACTTTTTAAGATCTGAATATCCCGGAATTTTTTATATGAAAAACATTTCTATTGCCTCTTTGAGGTTGGTCGTAATTATTATTTTCTCTTTTTTTATCAGCTTTGCGGTAAAGGCTCAGGTGCAAACACCAAAATATGGTGTTTCCATGACAGTCAATTCTAACGGTTATTACGAATACCTGCCATCCGGATATTCCAGTGGCATTGGCAAGTACCCACTTTTAATATTTTTTCATGGCCTGGGAGAATTAGGCGATGGGTCTGAGGCTCAACTTTCAAAAGTGTTGGCCAATGGAACGCCCAAGCAAATATCTCAGGGTATATTTCCAGAATCTTTTACGGTAAAGGGGCAGAGCTTTAAGTTTATTGTATTATCTCCTCAGTTTACAATATGGCCCTATCCCTATGATGTAGATAACATTATTAATTATGCTATTAAAAATTATAGAGTAGATACCAGTAGGATATATCTTACTGGCATTAGTATGGGAGGTGGTGTGGTGTGGGAATACCCTGGTGAGGATGTAAATTTTGCCAAAAGAATTGCAGCAATGGTACCTATTAGTGGCGCCGCCTGGCCGGCAAATTTTCGTTGCGAAAATATTGCTTTAGGTAATGTAGCAGTTTGGGCTACCCATAATGATCAGGATCCAACAGTGCCATCTTCTTATACTATTGACTTTGTAAATGGCATTAACAGCCAACCTTATCCACCGAACCCTCTGGCAAAGAAAACAATATTCTCCAGCACCGATCATGATGCCTGGACCAAAACATACGATCTTAATTTCAAAGAAAATGGAGTAAACGTTTATGAATGGATGCTTCAGTACTCCAGAAATATCGTATTGCCTGTTTCTACCATCAATTTTAAGGCAATTGAGAAAAATGATAAGGTAGAAATTTCTTGGAGTACTAAGTCTGAGACTAATAACAGAGGGTTCAATGTACAGCGAAGCATAGATGACATCAATTTTACCACCCTATCTTTTGTAAATAGCAAAAGCAGTTTGGCTAATGGCTCTTCCTATACCTATATAGATAACCAACCTATAATTGGCAATAATTATTACCGTATAGTACAGGTAGATGAAAACGGAAAAACTGTGAACAGCCCTGTAGTAAATGTGGTCATTAAAAAATCAACCGCATTTACTATTTTTCCTAATCCTGTTGGGAATCAATTAAATATACAATCAAATCTAAGTTTGCAAAATGCCAAAATCTACATTCGCGATATGAATGGCAGAAATGTATATGAAACTGATTTTAGTGGACTGGGAAATATTCGGGTACCTGTAAGTAACCTTGCACCGGGTATGTATTCTATTACCATTATTGAACCAAATAAATCCACTCAATTATCGTTTATAAAGAGGTAATTATTGTGGATAAATTTTAAATTGAACTAATATGATCATCATTTAATTTTAATATTTTTACTCGTTTTTTTTAAAAAACTATGAAACAAAAATTTAATTCTATTTAATACTTTTCCATCCAATTTTTTATGAAATTCAAACCACTTAGATTTTTCGGCGCAGCATTGATCATCACCTGCCTTTTTGTAAATCCCATTCAAACTTCTGCACAACAAACGGCGCACTACAATACTTATGTTAGTGATAAGATAAATGGATATTATGATTATTTACCCGACGGGTATAAAACCGGAAATAATAAATATCCCTTGTATATCGTACTTCAGGGTATCAGCCAGCTTGGTGATGGAAGCGCAGGCCAGCTTGAATGGTTACTGGGTGTATGGGGTTCGCCTCCATGGCTCATTGCGAATGGAAAATTTCCATCGTCTTTCACTGTTAATGGACAAACCTCCAGTTTTATAGTATTTACCCCTCAGTTTAAATCAGCATTTTGGTCAACAGATATATTAGATGTTATTAATTATTGTAAGAAAAACTACAGAGTAGATGAGTCAAAAATATATATGAGTGGTATCAGCATGGGGGGCGGAGCTTTATGGGATTTTATAAGTAGTTCTGTAGCCAATGCAAAATTATTAGCAGCAGCAGTACCCATCAGTGGATCTGCCGCCCCTTCACAAAGCGCCGCTAATAATATAGCTAACGCCAATTTACCTGTTTGGGGTACTACTTCAAGCCAAGACCCTGTGGTATCACCATCCAATACTATCGGATGGATTGCAGACATCAATAATGCACCTACCCCGCCTAATCCTCTTGCAAAGCTTACAGTATTTCAGGTTTCTGAGCCAGATCATTCCTTTGCAGGAGCTCAAACTTACGATCCAAAATATACAGAGAATGGTATAAATTTATATCAATGGATGCTTCAATATTCCCGTGCAGGAGCACTTCCTGTTTCTCAATTTGATCTTAACCTTGTAAAAAAAGATAACCAATTGGTATTGCATTGGCAAACAAAGGGCGAACTGAACAGTAAAGGTTTTGAAGTACAAAAAAGTAAAGACGGAGTAAGTTTTGAAACAATATCTTTTGTGAATTCCACCAGCATTAACGGGGCAGAGGCAAGCTATCAATATGCCGATAATGCACCCTATAACGGTAAAAATTATTATCGGTTAAAGCAGGTTGATCAAGATCAGAATTATAAATTTAGCCCGGTAAGATTTATTGATTTTTCTACAGCCGGGTATGTAAAGGTTTTCCCTAACCCGGTGGAGGAGATTTTGAATATCAATACAAATATTAATTTTGAAAGAGCTACTCTGAATATCACCGATATGAAAGGCCAGGTAATTTTAAAAACCAATATAAGCGGCTCTGGTACTATTACTGTACCCTTGAACAAATTTGTACCAGGAATGTATGTAGCAAGGATAAGCGATGGTAAAGATTCTTATAATGTTACATTTATTAAAAAATAGTTTTTAATTTTTTTCTATGGAGAGGCTACCAATCGGTGGCCTCTTTTTTTTGAAAAAAGTTGTCACCCCATCTTTTATTTCCCAATAGGTAGAAGTGCCATGGGAAGGCATTAATTCTTTTCAGTGGCGGAGCTATTTTTTTCATCTATTAATATGATCATTCCTGTAGCAAGAAACATAATAGAAAATTATTTTATTTGATTATGTCTGAATTTACTAAATTGTGACACGTTGAATATCCTATCTGGAATTCCCAGAACTTTTTTTCACCCTAAAAATTAAAGTGATGAGAAATTTTTATTCCAGCATTATTTTGCTCTTTTTTATTTTTCTTTTGTCTAACCCTTCATTGGGGCAACAGACAGGATATCCCAACACGCCCATCAGCAGTGAAATAAACGGCTATTATGTAGCCCTCCCCAATGATTATAATTCTACCTCAAAAACATATCCACTACTAATTGTATTACAGGGCTATAGTCAAATGGGTGATGGCACCCCTTCTCAATTGCCTTATGTTTTAGGCGGCTGGGGTACTCCTCCCTATCGGCTGGATCATGGTAGCTTTCCTTCTTCATTTACTGTAAATAGTGAAACCTATAAGTTTATTGTTTTCACCCCTCAATTTAAAATTCCGGCTGCCTACCAAAACCCCTACCTGCTGGATAGCGCAAATGGGTTTCCGGGAACAGATATCACTGCGGTAATTGATTATTGTAAAAATAATTATCGTGTAAATACTGACAGGATTTACTTATCCGGAAATAGCCTTGGCGGCGCACAAGTATGGTCGTACTTATTTAGCAGTAAGGAGAATGCTAAGAAGATAGCCGCTGCAGTAATAATAAGTGGAGCAAGCTTTCCTACACAAGGCCGGGCAGATGTAGTGGCCTCTGCCGACGTACCCGTATTGGCTACGTCTGCAAGTATTGATGATGGCATTCCACCTTCATGGACATTTAATTGGATAGATTATGTAAATGGTAGTGTGCCGCCCACTCAAACGCCGGCAAAAAAAATAATATTTACGGTGCCCTCTTCAGACCACTCCATTGCATCTGAAAATACCTACGACCCAAGTTATAAACTGATAGACAATCAGAATATGTTTCAATGGTTGCTGCTTTCGTCAAGAGAAATCCCATTACCGATTTCTGCCATTAACCTAAATCTGGCAGCCCAAAAAAAAGGAATAGAAATAACCTGGACTACCTCATCTGAATTAAACAATTCCGGTTTTTCTATTGAATATTCTGCCAACGGGTTAGACTTTCAAACATTGAAATTCGTACCATCGCATGGCAATAGCAATACAGCGTCTGATTATTCTTTTCTTTATGAAAATCCGGTAAGCGGAAAAAATTATTTTCGATTGAAGCAACAAAATAAGGATAACTCATTTTCATTTAGCGCTATAAAAATGATAGATTTTCATAAGGCAGCCGTGTTGAGTATTTTTCCTAATCCGGTAAAAGAGGAGCTGCACATAAATGCCGCAATTCAATTTTCAAATGCTCATTTAGAAATAAGGGCTATGAATGGTAAAGTAGTGAAGGCGCAGGATATTTCTGGAGATAATCCCGTTATTTCTGTTAAGAATTTATCAAAAGGTATGTATCAATGCTCACTCGTACAGGATAAGGAAGTTTATAGTTTTACATTTGTAAAACAATAGAAACTACTTTATGAAAACATTTTTAGTGGCGTTGGTATGCAGCAGTGTATTACTCTTTTCATGCAATAAAACAAAAATAGAAGGCTCTGGAAGTGTGATTACCGAGCAACGCAATGTTGCCAATTTTTATTCCATTAAAGTTAATGGTTCATCAAAGGTGTATGTCACGCAAGGATTGAGATATAGTGTATCTGCCAAGGCGTATGAAAATCTATTGCCTATAATAGAGACACGTGTAGAAAATGGGATACTGATAATAGGGTATAAAAACAATGCAAACGTAAGCAACGATAATTCTGAAATAAATATTACCATGCCATCTTTGAGCAGTCTGGAATTAAATGGTGATGGCATTATTTCCACAATTGGTTCATTTAATAATATCAATAATTTTTCAGTTTCATTAAGTGGGTCGGGCATTATCAATGTAAATAGCGCAACACCAACCAATTATATTTTAAATATTTCGGGTAGTGGGAATATAAATAGCTTTGGGGTTACCTCGCAGAATGCAGTGGTTAATATTAGCGGAAGCGGTAATGCTTCACTGTCATTAACAGGAAGTTTAAAAGCTACTATTTCCGGAAGCGGGAATATTTATTACAAAGGTGATAATATAAACGTCACTTCAAATATTACAGGAAGTGGAAAGGTAATAAAGCAGTAGAAAATTATTCTATTCATTTAAAATTTACTGGCGAAAATTTTTTGAAAACATTTTTCTTTTACAAACGGTAACTATTATTCCGGGAAAAATATCTACATTTCCTTCTCAATTTTTGTCACATTAATTTTCCAAAATGAAATTGCGTCTTTCCTATTCTATTGGGCTGTATTCTATTTTATGCTTAATTTTTTTTATAGCATCCTGTCCTGTACAGGCGCAGAAAAAACCATTAGACCATACGGTGTATGATGGTTGGCAATCCGTTAATAATTCACAAATAAGTAATGATGGCCAGTGGGTGGTTTATGAAATTCAGCCTCAGGAAGGGGATGGCGAATTGGTAATTCAATCCGCATCAGATCGCTACAAAAAAACCATTCCACGCGGATACAATGCTACCATTACCGAAGACAACCGCTTTGTAATCTTTAAAATAAAACCATTTTTTAAAGACATTAGGGATGCAAAAATAAAAAAGAAAAAGCCGGAAGATTTGCCAAAGGACTCTTTAGCAATGGTGGTATTAGGTAAAGAAGACATTTGGAAAAAACCAGCTATCCAATCCTTTAAAACACCCGCTAAGGGCCAGGGATGGTTGGCCTATCAATTGGATAAAACAAAGGATAGCCTGCAGGCGAGATTGAAAAAAGGCGAAGGGAAAAAAGTAATTGATAGCTTGGAAAGGATAATTGATTCTTTGAAATTGGTAATAAGCCCACTGCCTGCATCAAAAAAGAAAACTGAAGAATTGAGGGATCTTGATAATTGGCTTTCTGCTGAGGATTCAACGGGGGACGCTAAAGGCGTATCGGATGTGGTACTTCGCAATCTTAATAATAAAGAAGAAAAAATATTTACAGATTGTAAATTTTATGCATTCAGCGAGAAGGGAAATAAATTTTTAGTGCAGCAGTATGCAAAAGGAAATGATTCTGTTCAAAAAAATTATGTAATAATTTATGATCTGCTTTCTTCAGTTACAGACACTTTAAGCTGTGGAGGAAATGATTTCAAAAATTTTGTTTTTTCCAAAGATGGTGCGCAGGTAGCCTACATAGCCGAGAGAGATGCACATGCTAAAAGCCTGCAAAAGATATACAAGTTGTGGTATTATAAAAATGGAATGGATAGCGCCGCACTGCTGATAGATACGGCTAACATCAATATGCCTGCGGGCAGTGCTGTAAGCGAATTTGGAAAAATGGAATTCAGTAAATCGGGCAAGAGGCTTCTCTTTTCTACAGCGCCTATACCTGCACCAAAAGATACTACGCTGATAGAAATGGATCTTGCTAAACTGGATGTTTGGAATTACAAGGATGATGAATTGCAAACAGTGCAACTAAGCCGCTTGAAAAATGATTTACAAAAAAGTTATTTGGCAGTATATAATTTCCCTACATCGAAAATGACACAGATAGGCTCGCCGGGATTGCCTACTGTTTACCCCACCAACGAAGGCGATGGAGATAATTTTATAGCCATTACAGATACGGGCCGCAGAGTAGAGCAGCAGTGGACGGGCACCACGCTCAAGGATATTTATATAGTAAGCGTTACAGGAGATAAAAAATTGATAAAGAAGAACCTGTCGGGAATTGCTGCACCTTCCTTTATATCACCAACGGGTAAATATGTAGTATGGTATGATACCAAGGCAAGAAATTATATTTTGTATGATGGAAGCACAACAAGAAATATTACTTCAAAAATAAAAGTGCCGCTATATAATGAGGAAAATGATGTGCCTGCAGACCCTAATCCGTATGGCATTATGGGCTGGGAGGATGGTGATAAAAGCCTATTGATCTACGACCGGTATGATATATGGAAAGTGGACCCTGCCGGAATAGCGCTACCTAAGAATATTACCCAAAACGGTAGAGAGAATAAACTAACGTATAGGTACATACGCACAGATAGAGAAGAAAAATTTATTAATTCACAAAAGGAAAGCCTTTTAAATGTTTTCAATAATTCAGATAAGAAAGAAGGATTTGATTTTTTATTAAACGATCAGGTCACCCATCAGCTACCGGCTTCCATTTTCAGTAATCAGGCAAATTCTTTTGGTGCAATCAGCAAGGCGGAAGACGCACCGGTATTCATTTATACCAGAGAAAATTATGCGGCATCTCCCGATTTGTATATTTATCCTTTAAAGGGCAAAGAATATAGATTATCCGATATCAACCCACAGCAACAGGAATATAACTGGGGCACAGCACAACTATACCATTGGAAAACTTTTTCTGGAAAATTCTCTACAGGTATATTATACAAGCCGGAAAATTTTGACTCTACAAAAAAGTATCCGTTAATATTTTATTTTTATGAGAAATTATCAGATGGGTTATATAAGTATATAGCTCCGGCGCCTACGGCCAGCCGACTCAATATTTCATTTTTTGTAAGCCGTGGTTATTTGGTATTTGCGCCGGATATTTCCTATTCAATAGGCCACCCAGCAAAGAGTGCGTATGATTATGTAGTGAGTGCTGCAAAAGACCTCTCTAAACATGGCTGGGTCGATGCAAAGAATATGGGCATTCAGGGGCAAAGCTGGGGCGGCATACAAGTAGCTCAATTGGTAACCATGACTTCAATCTTTAAGGCTGCATGGGCAGGCGCACCGGTGGCCAATATGACCAGCGCCTATGGAGGTATTCGGTGGGAGAGTGGCTCCAACAGGCAGTTTCAATATGAGAAAACCCAAAGCCGTATTGGCGCTACCTTGTGGCAAAAGCCCGAATTGTATATTGAAAATTCCCCTTTATTTCATTTGCCAAAAGTGGTAACCCCCTTAGTGATAATGGCAAATGACGCGGATGGTGCGGTGCCTTGGTATCAGGGGATAGAGCTTTTTACTGCTATGCGCCGGCTCGGCAAGAAAGTGTGGATGCTTACTTATAATGGCGAAGCGCACAATCTGGTGCAGCGAAGAAACCGTAAAGATATTCAAATACGGGAGCAGCAATATTTTGACTGGCTCTTGAAAGGCGCTCATGCGCCCAAATGGATTACAGAGGGTGTGCCTGCAGTAGATAAGGGAAAAGATTGGGGGTTGGAAGTAAAATGAAGTAACTATTTATATCAGATTAAATATGCTGAGGGCTTTTAATCTGAGCAGTCCTTAATTTTTGTTGGTTGTGATATGCTTTCAAGATTTTTAATAACTTAGTACTTTCGAAACCTGTATTGGCTGCTTCAACTGCTTCTCTCTCAAAATTATAAACAAAATCGGCTGTCTCTTTTTGAGACTCAAAACTATTTTTTTCTGCTAAAAGATTAATTTAAACAACAACCTGCGGGTATAATAATTTATACCTATCTTTGATAAGCAAAGCGAGAGGATGCCGACAGTATTTACTATATGGGGTTTCAGGTTTTTCTTTTACGCTGATGAGCATTTACCCATTCATATACACGTAGAGAAGGGCGGCGCAAGAGCTAAGTATAATGTCGTCCCGGTAATTGAACTTGTTGAAAACAGGGGTTTTAAGAACACTGAATTAAAAAAGATAGAATCTGTGGTTGAGGCATACAAGGAATTAATTATAGACAATTGGAAGTCTTTCCACGGGGAATAATAAAATATTTGAATTATGGAAAAGATAGCAAAGGTCTGGTTTGATAAGAACCGGATATACATTGAAACGGATAAAGACACTACTTACAACCGTCCGTTAGAAGCGTTTCCGCGCCTGCTGGAAGCCACTCCTCAGCAACGCAAAAACTATAAGATTGGTAATTTTGGCGATGACATTCGCTGGGCAGAAGTGGACGAGGATATTCACATCAGCAGTTTTTTTACGAAAAATGAACCAAAACCCGAGAACCCCATTGCTCAACTATTCGGGCATTTTCCTGAATTGAATGTGTCGCAGGTGGCGCAGAGCATAGGCATTAATAAGTCGCTAATGAGCCAATATATATATGGCATTAAAAAACCCAGCCATGAACGTAAAAAGCAAATAGAAAAAGCACTGCACAGCTTGGGAAAGGAATTATTGGGTGTGGAACTTTGATAAGTTTTGCCTTTTTTCTCAGCACCGGTAAACGCCGGAATATACATAAGGCTTATCTTCTCTTCCAAGGCGACAACAGCATCCGGATTACAGATACGTTATTGCTTTCCAGTACGGGTATTTCCAGTACTATGCCGCCTTTGAGCCTTTCGGTAATGGGCATCTGAGTGTTGGCATTTATTATGCGTGGGGCTTCACCGGTGGGTTGTGATATGCTTTCAAGATTATTATTAACTTAGTTCTTTCTATATTTTTTGCAATTCTTCTATGTCTGCTTTGTCTTTTGCCCTATCCGATGTGCGCTTTGAAAGTGTAAGTTGGTTGTAATGTGTTACGGGTATTTGGCTGTTTTCGAGCCGAAAATAAACTGCTTCTTTATAGGCATCTTTAAATTTTACATTACTTACTATAGTAACAAAATCAATTCTACGCGGCTCTTTGCCATAATAAAATACATTTTGAGGTTTAGTAAAATCAATATTTCTGAATATATCAAGGCTTTCTTCGTCAATGCCAAAATCACTTAATGCTTTTTCCAGATTGGCTTTGTTATCGTTTCCTAAATCTAACCATATACCCATATCACTTTTATATAGAAGCGTATTTGAAGCAGATGGGGTAGGCCTGACATTTCTAAATATTGCAGCCAATCTGATTTTATAAAAAAGAGCCTTACTAATCTTTTTTATCAGTGGCAAGCGCCAACGTA
>JAFDXH010000291.1 GCA_018268075.1 Bacteroidota bacterium
AAAATCGTCAGCCCGTAACTGCTGCTAAATTTATAACTAAAACTTCATTGTTTATCCGATTGCTCGCCGCTATTCGTCGGCTGGAACTGAAGCCGATTAGCGAACAAAAAGTTGAGAATATATTCGTCGCCCCGCCATATTGCCAAACCGCCTGTTGTACGCTGTCTATCTTTGTTGATTAGTCCTTTTATTTCTTAATTCACAACTCTCTCAAACAAACTGCGATTATATATCTTTTCAAAGCCAACTAATTTAACACTCACATTACCATATCCATGGTAGTGCATCAACATACCTTCTACCTCATAGACGTTATCATAAGTCAAAACGGCATCTTCCAATCCAATATAACGAACTCGTCCACCCACTTTTAGCGGTCTGCTTTCAGCGTTCTTGTCTATCACTTCAAATATAGACGGGCTAAATTCCACCCCATATGGAAAACCAACTAATTTGACTGTTTGCCAAGAACGGGCCAGCATCCTATATTCTACTTCGTAAATTGCACCCGGTGTTAGTAAATCGCGTGGGTCGTTAGGGTATCCACAATATTGACGATACTTGACTGCTGAAGCCTCGTTTTTATCATTTATCCCAATATAGCGAACAAGAACTCCCTCTTTTAAGCCATCACTTTCTTCAAATTTACCATACCATTGATGGTATCGCTCGTTAAAAGCGCTAAAGTTTAATTCTTGAAATTCCAATAAATTCGTAGAGACGCTCATTAGTTTTTTCTTTTAAATTCTAGATTATTGTTCAAGGTAGTAGTTAGCCAAATTATTATTTGCTTTCTTCAAAAGTGTCCTCATACCCATCATTGTGCCATTCACAATTTACACAATATACGAAAGCCATTACCGTAAAAGCCTTCAAGGCTCCGCTTCACCTCCTGGTATATGGGCAATAGCGTGGCTATTATAAATTGGCGACCTAAAAGCGGATACAATTTTGCTGCCCGGCATATAATCAAGCTGCATGTATAGTATAATTGTGAAGACACTTAAAGCTTTGGTTTCCAACTTCGAAATGTGCTAATTATTAGCCCAATTGCAACTACAACGTCCACAATATTCCATAAAGTCCTGCCCAAGGAGATTTTTACTATAGGCTGAAATAGGATTGCTAATCCTATAAAAACAAATGCTTCACCCGGCCTATTACGAGTATAAGCTAAATAGGCCAAATATGAAAAAGCAACCAAAGCAATAAATCGGACTAATTGGTAGTACCCGTAAGGCATGTTAAAAAGACAAATTAATAACAATGCAGCCAGTCCGATTTTAATAATAGCAATCATTGCAGTCTTTAATCTTTTGGTGACTTACCATTTGAAGTTTTGTTTCCTGTTTTTATGACTCCAAGCCATAAAAGCATTACTCCCATAAGAGTCAAAATAAATACATTACCCCAATTGGGGCCTGGAAGCACAATCCAATCGCCAACTGATTCCGCTGCTTCATCTCGTCCACCTCCAATCCATTCTGTATTGTCTATGTGTGCCTTTGCTATCGCCTGCAAAATTGCAAATACAAACAAGGCAATACAAATTATTCCGGAAAGAATACGGCTCAAAGTTGTTTCCATTTTCTTTGTTGGTTGCCATTGTGCCCATATCCAACGAAGCAATAAACCTACTGTTAGGGGTATAAGAACAATATAACCTATGCGAATTGCAAGCCATGCAGGTTGTGAGTGGCCAATTGGCCCCCAAAGAAGTAATAGAATAAAAATAACTGTCATTAAATAAGCGCGGAAATTCATATTATGGTCAGTTTACAACTCTCTCAAACAAGCTGCGATCATATATATCTTCAAACAAAAAATGAGCATACATTCGTCCGACCGCCATATGGCCAAACCGACCTATTATGGCAGTTATTCGTTATCGAAAAATATAGCTTCGTTTTCCGATTTGTTATCGGGGTAATAAAGCTTTGAAAAAGTAAATTCAATATTTATAGCCGTATCCTTTGCATTATTTTTTGCCTTTTGGTTGAGTGAAAAAAGGTCTGTCATTCTAAAGAATATTTGGCTATGAGAATACTTGATTTGATTAAGATTTATAGTCATTTTATCAGTGGTAAAGTCTGGATGGTCTATATACCATTTGGCCAAACCTTTTTGGACCAATAACAAATCCTCGTTAGTAATTGAATATGGTTTAGAATTGATCAAAGAGAATACGTGACCCTTGTCGTCTCCTTCATATATATTATACTGTCCACTTGTGATGTAGTTTGTTATATCTCTTTCATTTCCAAGTGGGTCAACAGTCACATAACTCTTAACATTTTTCTTTAAAAATTCTGATAAGTCGTAAATGACTGATGCCTTAGTGAATTTAATCCAAAATAATTTCTTCAGTTTTTCCTCGTCAAGTACTCTAAATTCTTCCAACGAATTGCAAGAAGCGAATTTTTCATTTTGGATGTCAACAATATTAATGCCTTCATAATCGGCTTCTCCTCTCTTAAATGTCATTGTGTGAGCAAAATAATACTGACTGCTAAGCTTTCCATAAGCACCATTTTCTAAAAGCATTACTGTGATGATAGGACTCTTAAACCAAGTCCAAGGCTTAAATAAAGTCCAATCTGTTTGTTTGCTGACAACTGTCCATTTGTCTTTATGATTTGCCACAACTCTGTCCGCCCAAGTATATTCGAACCAGGCATAAATAGCCAGAACCATTAATACTGCAAGCGTTATTAATATTTTCTTTGTCATATTCGTGTGTCGTTATAATTGCCGGTGACTTGAAGATCGACGCTTGTCAAAGATAGCGTACAACGAATAGGGCTTTGTGCAGGTGTGGCATTCATTGAACGTCCAGCCCCGAACAAAAGCTGATTAAAAAAACTGATGATGAAGATAACAACTAAAAGCCAAATTACTAACGTCCAGCCCGGAACCGCAGCCCAACAGCGAACCTGCTGCCGATGTTTACGATGTTAAGCCACACTTGCACAAAACACCATGTTGGCAGAAGTGATTATTTTGTCAGCTTCATTACTTCTTCTAATAATGGCGGCAGTCCACTTGGATTAATATTGTCATTATTCCAAAAACTCATTACGCAACTAACAAAGTTTTGTTTAGCAGGTGCCGCAACAAAATAGATTGTCAAAGTTTTACCACCTGCCATACTCACTAACAAAGATGTAACTCCTTTAAAATCATAAACAGCTTTTTTGGCTTTTACAGGTACTCCTTCAAAAATTACATTGACTGTGTCTTCTGAGATAATTTTGCCACCTCTTTTAAGTTTGATGACGGTGTATTGACTATCTGCACTTTTAGAAGCATCTTCTAATGTTTTGTGAACACTCCAATTCATTTGCCCATAATAAGGGCATTGAACATTATTAATACCCATCCAATGGCAACTTTTTCCTAATCCAATTTTTCTACCTGCAAAATTGATGCTGTCAATTTCCAGAGGAGTGTAGATTGATTTTGGGATTTCGTCATTCAGAATAAGGCCGACAAATTTATTTTCAAATACCTTATCATTTTTATTAAAGCCAGCAAATGTTATAGCAGTAATTTGTTTATATTTATTTTCAATAAAATAGTAAGAACTGTATTGAACTGTGCCTGGTTGTATTTCTTCTGATTTTGAAAGGTAGTAATTTTGGCTATGTATTGAACTGTCAGTTAAAATCAAATCGTTTTCTTTGATTGAGAATTTTTTAAACTTTTTTAGAATTCCTTTTTTAGAAAATTCAGAATTGATAATTTGACTTGTTATTTCAATTCCATCAACATTAAAAAAGTCTAAACCACTGTTAGAAATCGCTTGTAATCTTGAAAAAAGACTATCATTCTTTTGTGCATACAAAAATGGACTGCTAAGAATAAAAATAGCAATGAGTGTTGAAAACTGTTTTTTCATTTGGCTACGTTGAAAGTATAGATTTGTTTTCCTTTTGCGTCTATAGATTTTATCCAATTATTTGCATCATTAGGATCGTTCATTTTTACGCTGTCAATTGGAAAGAGAATGAATTGTGTAAACCATGCGGTTGGTGGGGCATCTTTCCTTAGTTGCACTTTTCTAGCTAAAACACTATCGTTAGGCAATACAGTAAATGGTAATGTCATAATGAATGAACCCATTGAACTTAATTTGTCAACGCTTGCTTTAAAGTTCACAGTCTTGTTAGTATTATTTTTTACATAGAAAGTTGTCATCTTATAATTTGTCATGCAACTTGTAAGAATCAAACAAGTAAGGATGGGACAAAGTCTTTTCCTATGTTTAGGGTGTTGTTTATCATTTCTGCCAACGGTTGGCAGCTTTCCGTTC
>JAFDXH010000292.1 GCA_018268075.1 Bacteroidota bacterium
ATTTCGATAGCAAGCTGGCGCCAGACTGATATAAAATCTTAAAATTTCAGTCCATCATCAATTTAAATTCCTGTATTCATTCGGTGTCATACCAGTTTTTTGTCTGAACAGCCTTGTAAAATGTTGCGGATATTTAAAACCCAGTTCATAAGCAATTTCACTGACGGATTTATTAACGTTGAATATTTTTTCTTTGGCCACATCAATCACTTTTGCCTGGATATATTCCTGCGCTGTTTTTCCGGTTTCTTTCTTTACCAGGTCGCCAAAATAGCCAGCAGATAAATTCAGTTCGCCGGCACACGACGCCACAGAAGGAAGTCCATCATTTTGCGGTTTATCTGATTCAAAATATTCATTCAATAAATTTTCAAACCGTTCTAAAATCCCCTGGCTAACATTGTCACGGGTAATAAACTGGCGATCATAAAAGCGAATGCAATAATTCAGGAACAGTTCAATGTTATCCACGATAAGCGTTCTACTGTGCTTGTCAATGGCATGTTGCAGTTCATATTCAATTTTTGAAAAACAATCCAATACAATTTTCCGTTCACGTTCCGATAAATGCAATGCCTCATTTGACTGGTAGCCGAAGAAAGTATAATCCTGAATATGTTTTCCCAACGAAGTACCATGAATGAAGTCCGGATGAAATACAAGCGCATAACCTTTCGGCTGATACGTTTCACCGTTGCTGTTAACACCGGCTACTTGCCCCGGCGCCAGAAAAACCAATGTGCCTTTCTGGTAATCGTAGGTGTGGCGGCCATACACCAAATCGCCACATTTTACATCTTTTAAGAAGATGGTATAAAATCCAAAATACATTTTTGAACCCTGCCGCGGATTCGCCTTTGATAAATCAACCACGCTTACGAGTGGATGTAAGGTTTCATTGTTGTTGAAAACATTGTAATCATTGATGGTTTCAAATCTTCGCATGTTGTCCATAACACTGTTGTTTGCGTGGTCAAAATTACTGCTTTCTTTTGCGCCTTGTCATTCAGCGCTCCTAAATCAGCAATATTGGTAGATAAATCAGGAATTTGTATAACAGGCAGCCCGTTTTAAAATTTAAGGCAAGCAGTACAGTTACGGAAATATTTTTTTCAACAAACCAATAAATAACAGAAATTTTTATCTTAATCCAATCAGTATGCCGTGTCTACACATTCATGCGGGTGTTGCCTGCAGTTTTTTTATGCTTGTACTTCTTTGAGTAATTCTTCCGCCTGTCTTAAAGAATCCTTGTAACATTTATTAACGTAACCTGAGAAAAATCTTAAGAATAGATAACCAACGGTAAAAGATAATACCCAAAGAGTTTTGTCGAAAGTCAAATCTTTTCCATAAAAGAATTTTGGAAATAGAAAAATTATTGAAACTAACAAGAGGTAACTAAGTAAAGCATGCACTTTTCGAAATTTTATAAACCGCAATTTTTGATTTGCAAATTGTTTTATTATTTCATTGTATGGTTTGGCGAAATTGCTTGCCGAATCAAATTGATACAAGCTAAAAAAACTTAAAGCCGGCATTACCAATAATAGCAATGCGGCTAATACGCCAATTGATTGAAAAAAAAGGGTGTCTAATTTGTTGAAATTAAAGCATATATAGCTTATTGCAAGAATGCAAACTACTGTGCCCGTTAATTCCGGATATTTTATTTTTTTAATTTTCGATTGATATTTCTTTTGTGTCATTTCGTTAATAATTTTTGAAGTTAAAATATTTTGTTCGTGTGCCTGATTGTGTGCTGATATCCAATCATTTTTCAAGTCATCTAATTCCATATTTTTATAATTTAGCTGTCTTTTATTATTTAGAAACTGCTTGTCTTAATTTATCTTTAATTCTTGACAATTTTGTTCCAACATTACTTTCCGAAATGCCAATTATTTCTGCAATTTCTTTGTGGCTTTTGTTTTCGAAATATAATATCAATAGCCCTTTGTCAAAAAAATTCAAATCCCTGATATGCGTTTGAAGTATTTTCATCTTTTCTTCAAAATCATTATTTTCTATTTCAGAAAAATTTAAAACCTCTAAGTCAATCGGTACTGTTGTAACTTTTCTTTTACCTTTTTTAAGATGAAAAATAGCCACATTCATTGCTACCCGATACATCCATGTACTCAAACTTGATTTTTGCTTATATGTCTTAAAAGATTTCCAAAGGTTGTAGATAATTTCTTGTATTAAATCATCCCGGTCGTTTTTACAATCTGTATAAAAAGAAGCAACTTTGTATAGTAATCTTTCATTTTCCTGTATAGATTTAATGAATATGTCCTTTTCTTCCATTTAAAATTTCTTGTTATTTTATTAGTGTAACTTATTTAAATAAAATCACAGCAAGTAGAAAATATTTTAAAAAAAAATCATCCCTAAATTAAAATAACGCTCGTGTATAGCCCGTGAGACAACACGGCTATGTTTTATCTGATGTAAAGTTTCAGTTTTTGTAAGGCTTTCATCAATTAGCATTTTGCAATCAGCAATATTGGTATCTAAATCCGCAATCCATATACAACCCGAACAAATTATTGTAGTGACCTTTGTACTATGGAAGAGATCACCAATGTAAAATGCAAGGCTGAATAAAGGCTTTGGAATTCCTTTTTGGATTTTGGTGTTTTTCAAATACCTGGCACAACAGAATATATCAATCACTAAAAAAACAAACGATGAACCGTAGAAATCTTCTAAAAACAGCGGGATTGGCCATTGCAGGAAGCGCATTACTTCCGATTGACACTATTGCAAAAGCCGCAGCGTCTGAAAATGACATTATGCCAAACGATTTTCAACCTATTTTATCAGGCAAAAGAAAATTGGGAAAACTGGAAGTTTCCGCCATTGGTTTGGGTGTTCAGAATATGCCAAGAACCTATCAAACCACTATTCCAAACAGAAAGGAGATGCACAATATTATCCATGAAGCGTTTGATAATGGCGTTACTTTGTTTGATACTGCCGAAGCTTATGGCCCGTTTGAAAGCGAGAAAATTTTGGGCGAAGCCACTGCTTCTTTTCGGAATAAAATCGTGATTGAAACAAAATTTGGTTTTGATATTGGAGGCGATGGAAGACGAGGCGGTGGAATGAACAGTCAACCTGCACATATCAAAAAAGTAGTTGAAGAGATGTTGACTAGACTTCGCACCGATCGCATTGATTTGTTGTACCAACACAGAGTGGACCCGAATGTGCCGATTGAAGATGTAGTTGGCGCAATAAAAGACCTGATAAAAGAAGGGAAGGTGTTGCATTACGGACTTTCAGAAGCGGGTTTACAAACCATCAGAAGGGCACACAAAGAATATCCGCTCACTGCTGTTCAAAATGAATATTCGCTGTTATGGCGAGGTGCAGAAAAAGAAGTGATTCCGCTTTGCGAAGAACTGGGCATTGGTTTTGTTTGTTGGAGTCCGTTGGGTGTTGGTTTTTTAACCGGAGCTATTGACGAACAAACCCGATTTGCACAAGGCGATTTCAGAGGAATGACCACGCGTTTTAACCCGGAGAATATTGTTAAAAATATGCCGTTGGTTCATCTTGTAAAAAAATGGAGCGAAGCAAAAGAAGTATCAATGGCACAAATAGCTTTGGCCTGGTTATTAGCTCAAAAACCGTGGATTGTTCCTATTCCCGGAACCACGCAAATGGCGCATTTAATGGATAACATCGGTGGCGATAATGTAAAATTTTCATCATCAGAATTGCAAGAATTTAATAAGGAATTGAACAACATTCAAATTGCAGGATTGCGATTTCCACCGGGAGTGCAAGCCATTTCTGGCATTGAAGCGCCTTTAAAAAAGTAATTGGATTTAATTTTTAAAAATCGGAAAATGAAAAAAATAACAACAATATTATTATCAATTATGACAACAATAGCACTATCAAATTCAGCTTTAGCAGGCAATTTGAAAATTAAAGTTTACAATCCCGGTTCCAAAGCAATTTTCCCGGTTACCTCTACCATAATTTATGGCGATAAAGACGCAGTATTGATTGATGCACAATTTCAAAAACAATATGCTTTGGCATTGATAAAAGAAATCAAAGCCTTGGGGAAAAACTTAAAATACATTTACATTTCGCACAGCGACCCTGATTATTATTTCGGGTTAGATGAAATTAAAAAAGCATTTCCGAAAGCCGAAATTGTTTCTACGGCACAAACCGCTTATTTAATTGAAGCTTCTAAAGACGGTAAGTTACAAGTTTGGGGAAGCCAGTTGAAAGGCGATGCACCTTCTGAAATTATCATTCCGAAAGCGATAAAAGCATTGCCAGATTTGGAAGGCAATAAACTGGAAATCGTTCAAACGCCAAACGATCCTGCGCATAGTTTTGTGTGGATACCTTCCCTAAAAACCATTGTTGGCGGTATTTCCGTCTCTATCGGCGCTCATCTCTGGATGGCGGATACCAAAGACAATACCGCAATAGAACAGTGGATTGCTCAAATTGAAAAAATGAAATCGCTGCACCCGGAGAGCGTAGTGCCATCACATTTTGTAGCCTTGGATGAATCGCCAAAAGTGTTGGATTTTGTGGAAAATTATTTAAAAGCCTACAACGAAGCCACAAAAACAAGCAATAATGCTGTAGCAATAACGCAGAAAATGGAAGCAAAATATCCGCAACTTCAGGGAAAGGAAAGTTTGGAATTGGGTGCAAAAGTTTTCAAAGGTGAGATGGCCTGGGATGTGAAATCACCCTATCCGGCAATTGGCCGAAAAGTGGAAGTGAATTTTGGTGATATGCAATTCGTTCTTGATTATAAAGATAACAAAACAATGTCTTTTACCGGAACCGGTAATGCTAAAGACACGGTTCAATACACAGCAGTAGAAGTCGCCCAAAATGTATTTATGGTGTATTGGTCAGAACCCGTTCTAAAAGCGATGGTTACTCATATTCAGGATTACAACAAAGGCATTGTCTATACCAATATTGCCTATCCCAACGGTAAATTTCTTCATCTTAAAGGAACGTTGAAAGTGATAAACTAAGATGTAAACTTCAAATGTTTTAAAAATATTCAACATGAAAACACTAATCACCTATTGGTTATTCACCCTCTTGTTTTCATTGACGTCCTGTTCCAAAGCGGAACAGTCGCCATCACCGGCGGGAGGAGAAACGCCAATAGAAATAAGCGATTCATGGCAGGGTAAAAAAATACTGATTGTTTATCTTTCAAGAACCAGCAATACCAAAGCCGTTGCAGAAATCATTCAAAAAAAAGTGGGTGGCGATTTGGTGGCGCTGGAACTGGTAACGCCTTATCCTGAAAACTACCAGCAAATAGTAGCGCAGGTAGCCAATGAAAATGCAAGTGGTTTTCCGCCGCCTCTAAAAACGAAAATTGATAGTATTCAAAACTATGATGTGGTTTTTGTAGGCTTTCCCACCTGGGGAATGCAATTGCCACCACCGATGAAAAGCTTCTTAAATCAATATAATTTGAGCGGCAAAACAATTATTCCGTTCAATACCAACGGAGGCTATGGCATTGGCAGCAGTTTTGAAACCGTAAAACAATTATGCCCCAATAGTACAGTGCTGGAAGGCTTTTCAACAAGAGGAGGTTCGGAAAGAGATGGCATTTTATATGTGATGCAGGGTGATAAAGAAGTACAGGTGCAGGCAGAAGTACAAACCTGGCTGAAGAAAATAGGATTTATTAAATGATAAAATAGAAAAAATGAACATACTGATATTAGGAGCTGCCGGACAAATCAGCC
>JAFDXH010000293.1 GCA_018268075.1 Bacteroidota bacterium
GACACGGACATGTTCAGTTTCCTGGCAATATCTTTTAAAGTAATCCCCTTTTTCATGCCGCTTTAATTTCCAAAAAATATTTTTTCAATACTACAGCTTTTAAAGCTATAAAATATTATTTGTAATTTTATTAGCTTTACCCAGCAAACTAACATGCAGAAATATTCTTCATATGATATTACCCTGTTATTGGAGCAGGTGTCGCTTGACAATGAAGCAGCTTTCCGTAAAGTTTTTGATCATTACAAAAGTCCGTTCTATTCAGTTGCTTTCAAAATGACACATAATTCTGATTCCGCGGAAGAAATTGTACAGGAGGTTTTTGTATTGATGTGGTTAAAAAGAAAATTAATCATTTTAGCTAACAGTCCGGAAAAATATGTATTTACGATTCTTCACAATTGTATTTATGCCTACCTCAGAAAGCTTGCAAAAGAAAGGCAACTGAAATCAAGGATAGCCCGGTCAGAAGTAAATTGTGAGGATCTTATAGAAACCCGATTGCTCGAAAAAGAAAACCGGGGCTTCATTGAAAAAGTGATCAACCGGTTACCCCCGCAACAAAAAATAATATACAAACTGGCAAAACAAGAAGGAGTAAGCAGGGAGGAAATAGCCAGGCGAATGCATATTTCCCCCAACTCCGTTAGAAATCACCTTGCTGCAGCAGTTGAAAATCTCCGTGCATCTCTTAAACATTCCAAATCAGCCATTTTTTGGATCTGCATCTGGATGCAGTTATAATTTATTTTGAACAGCACTGGTACATTTTCATTCCTTCCTTCATCATGTAGATAAAAGGGAAATTCATCATCTTAAAAAATAGTAATGAAGATACCAGAACGCAGGGTAGCTTACTTGCTGGAAGTTTATACAGAGGGGAAAGCTACACCTGATGAAGAACAGGAACTTTTTAACTGGATAGCAGATGAAAATGATGAACCGTTTAAAAAACACATCGAAAAACTGGTATCTTCTTATCATCCAGGACAATCAGATGAGCAGACAGACTGGGAAAGATTGTACAGACGGATTGTCGAAGAAAAAGATGCAAGGGAGGAAATTACCCTGATTAAAATACAAAAGATAAATTGGGCAGGTTGGGCTGCTGCAATTGTGGTTTTACTATTTGGAGCAGGATATTATTTCTTCAATACTCATCTCAACGGAAAACACAAGGTTGAACCGGTAAATATTGCACAGGTAAAAAAAGAGGATGTTGCTCCACCCGTTGCTATAAATGCAGAGTTAACCTTAGCTAACGGAAAAAAAATCATTTTGGATAGTATCGGCAATGGAATGGTAGCCATACAGGGTTCAGTGAAGGTAATGAAACTGGCAGACGGACAGATTGCTTATAAAGGGACTAGCAAGGGTATTGAATACAACACGCTGAATAATCCGAGAGGCAGTAAAGTGGTAGGACTAACGCTGGCTGATGGCAGCAAAGTATGGTTGAATACGGCAAGTTCACTGAGATATCCAACAGCATTTACCGGAAGTGAAAGAATTGTGGAGGTTACCGGTGAAGCGTATTTTGAAGTAGCACATAATCCTGCAATGCCTTTTGTGGTAAAAAAAGATAGAAACCGGGTACGGGTACTGGGCACCCATTTCAACATCAATGCTTATGATGATGAACAATCAATGAATGTGACTTTACTGGAAGGAAGTGTAAGCGTTTATGCTTCAGACAACCACAATTCAAAAGTAATCAGCCCTGGAGATCAGGCACGGATGGAAAAGTCAGGAAATATCGAATTAATTCATTCTGTGAATACAGATGAAGTGATGTCCTGGAAGTATAATATATTTTCATTTAACGGGGTAGGTATAGAAGGTATTATGCGACAAGTATCAAGATGGTATGATGTTGATATAGTTTTTGAAAAAGAAGTAAAGGAAAAATTTTATGCAGAGGTTTCCAGAAACACCAATGTTTCTACATTATTAAAAATGTTGGAGGGTACTAAATCTGTGCAATTTAGAATTGAAGGAAAATCAATCAGGGTTATGCCTTATCAATCTGGTTCAGTATCCAATTAAATTTAAAATCTAAAAATCTGGATAAGCTCAAAAAAAAGCCAACTCCTATGGAACAGGAGCCGGCTAAACATTTGGGTTGACTCCATAATTATAAAAACAAGTGGCACTGTTTTACTATTTCATCAACTCAAACAAAACAAAGTTATGGTAAATGCTTTTTACCCATCGCTGTTATTTAAGCGGCGGTCAGTTGTCAAAACACTGCGGATTATGAATTTTATAGCCTTTTTACTCTTAGCCTGTTGTATACAACTAAGTGCACATGTTAAGTCTCAGGACATCACCCTGAATATCAGGAACGTTACACTTGACAAAGTGTTTCGGGAGATTAAAAAACAAACGGATTACACTTTTATGTACACCGAAACGATGTTGAAGGAAACAAGAAAGGTAAGCATTAATGTGAAAAATTCTACGCTTCAGGAAGTATTGGATATTTGTTTTAACCAACAACCATTTACTTATATGATTGTGGATAAAACAGTAGTAGTTCAACCTAAAGAAACCCATAAAGAAAATACCAATAATACTATTGCAAAACCACCACCTGTTGAAATACGTGGGCGGGTAATGAACCGACAGGGAGAACCATTACAGAATGTATCCGTATTAATCAAAGGCACTGCTATAGGAACTACTACAAATAGTGATGGCCGCTTTACTATTTCAGCACCTGAAAATAAAAATGTAATACTTGAAATTTCAAGTGTCGGATATCATACTTTACTGGTAACCATAGGAAAGCAAATAGAACTGACAATTACTTTAGAAATGGAAGTTTCTGGGCTGAGTGATATAGTTGTAGTGGGTTATGGTACTCAAAAAAAAGCAAATCTTACTGGTGCTGTAGCTTCCATATCAAGTGATGTACTTGAAAATAAACCTCTGCCGAATGTTGGTGAAGTATTGAGAGGGGTCTCGCCAAATCTAAACATAGACTTAGGTGCTTATGGTGCAGAACCGGGAGCAAAACTTAGTTTCAATATCAGGGGAGTCGGATCAATTAGTGGTAATAGTGCACCACTTATTTTGGTGGACGGTGTAGAGATGGATATCAATAATTTAGATCCGGGTACCATTGAAAGCATATCTGTACTAAAAGATGCTTCCTCATCTGCCATCTATGGATCCCGTGCTCCTTTCGGAGTTATTTTAATTACCACTAAAAAAGGCAAAAAAAATGAAGGCATCAGTATTCAGTACAACAATAATATGATTTTGGGAAAATCAATAGGAATTCCACATATGGAAAACTCTTTGATTTTTGCAACAGTTTATAACCAGGCTGCTACTAATGCCGGAAGCCCACCTCAGTATCCGGATGAACAGATGCAACGCATCAAAGGTTTTATAGATGGAACATATAAAACAGAATATGATCCTGCTAAACCAACTACATCGGTATTTACCGGAAGAAGAATTGGCAATGGAAATTGGGACTGGCCACACATTTTGTTTAAAGACTACAAGTTTGATCAGCGTC
>JAFDXH010000294.1 GCA_018268075.1 Bacteroidota bacterium
GCAATTGCAGAAGGAACTGTATTAACCAATGTTACACCTGCCTTTTCAGATAAGGCATTTAAAGCCATGGCGTCCTTTACTAAAACAATGCGTCCACCGCTGCTTAACGTAAAAAATATTTCAAAAATGGATAAGTCAAAACATATTGATGTTGAAGCAAGCACACCGGCAAGCTCCTCTGAAGAATAAACTGTCTGTGCCCAATCAATTAAAGAAACTGCATTACGGTGTTCAATAGCCACGCCCTTGGGTTTTCCTGTTGATCCGGACGTATAGATGATGTATGCTAACTGATCAGAAGATTTTTTTAAATCAGGATTTGATGTTTGCTCTTTAGATATCTCTGATATTTGTTGATCTAAGCAAATTAACTTTGTTCCCGTTTTGGATAGCTGTTCAGAATATTTTGAAGAAGTAATCAAAAGTGGTGCTTTTGCATCGTTCATGATATATGTAATCCTTTCAGCAGGATAATTTGGGTCTAAAGGCACATAAGCACCTCCTGCTTTTAGAACGGCAAGCATGGCAACAATTAAATCGTCTGTCCTGTCGTGACAAATGCCAACTAAAGTTTCCTGTTTAACACCTGACTTTATTAGAAAATGCGCTAACTGATTGGCTCGTTGGTTTAGTTGACTGTAATTGACTGTTTGTCCATTAAACCAAATTGCATCTGTGTCGTGATGTGAGGATGCCTGCTTTTCTATTAAAGTATGAATACATTCATTGCGAAGGTTATTCTCTTTCACCACAGGCCATTCGATAAACAATTTTCTTTTTTCATCATCAGTAAGTAATGGCAAATGCTTTATCGGGCTATCAGTATATTCAACCAATCCATTAAGAAGCATTACAAATTCCTGCATTCTCAATTGCATCATCTCTTCCTCAAAAAGGTCAGTATTGTAAGTACATTCAATGATGAGTTTATCACCCATTCCTGTTGCATTCACAAACAACTCAAAGTTTTCAAACTTTCTGGCATTAGAGGTATATTCATAGTTCAGACCATGAAAGGAAACACCTTGTGTCATGCCAAGATCAACGTTAAACACAGCGGGCACTAATGGAATTCTTGAAGGGTCACGTTGCAATGGTAGTTTTCCAAGCAAACTTCCCATCGTAAATTCCTGATTGTCGAATGCATCAAACATCAAAGGTTTTCTGGTTTTTAAATATTCGCTGAAAGAGATGTTTTCATCAACGAAACTTTTAATTGGCAAAAGGTTAACGCAATGACCAACCATGGCATACATTCCGGAAGCCGACTGTCCGGCAGCAGGAAGTCCTAATACTAATGATGGATTGGATGTTAAACGAAAAAGAAAAATTTCAAATGAAGCAAACAAGGTATTTACAAAACTGCTTCCGTTCTTTGCTCCAAGTTTTCTTAAATCATTTACCAAACCTGCATCAATAGTTATATCAAATCGTTTCGCATTGAAGGTACGTGCAGCAGGGCGGGCTTTGTTAACCGGAAGGTCAACTGTAGGTATATCTGTTGAGTATAAATTGAGCCAATAATCCTCTGTATGTTTATATTCACCACTCAACTTCCGTTCTTCCTGTCGTTGAACATAATTACTAAATGGTATTACCGGTTCAAGGTCAGGTTGCGAATTATTTACCAAGGCAGAATAAAATTTACTGATGTCCTGCATGATTATGCCAATACTCCATCCATCACAAACAATGTGATGTGCTGTTATGACTAATGCTGTATCTGAATTGGAAATTTTAAAAATAGCAAATCGGATAACAGGGCCTTTCATCAGATCAAATGGAATAGATACTTCACGCTGCGAAAAATGAAGTATGCGTGCATCTTTATCTGACGGACTCAGGTCGGTTAAATCAATAATTGGAATTTCAATATTTACATGCTCATGTACCTGAAATGTTTCGCCTGATGCACTGAAAGTGGAACGAAGTGACTGATGTCTTTGAACAACATTTTTGCAAGCTGTTAGAAGATGCTCGTGATTACACAATCCTTTCAGATAAAGTGTAACACTTTCGTTATATGCTAATGATGCTGAATCACCCCCGATTTGTACGGATGTCCAGATTTCACGTTGCTCTTCTGATGTGGTAAAAAAATTGTCCGGAATAACTTCTTCAAAAGGGTTAAAATCTACCGGGATAAATTGCGATGCCATCTTCCTTTGTCATTGGTGGTTTAATAAAAACTATACGAAAATAACCTAAATTGGTTTCGCTATTGAATATTTTCCTTCAAGTATTTGAAAATTTGGGCGAGTGGGAGGTTCTTACGATTAAGAAAAACACATTATCCTATATTTTACAACAGGCAAAATAATACGATTATTCATTACCACTGATAAATCCACCTAAAAGCCCACCTAATCCCCTGTTTTCTTCCCTTGCACCACCCCATTTTGATGCGGCAATAATTCTATCAGCCATTCTTGAAAAGGGTAAACTTTGTAAATAAACTGTACCTGGACCAGTTAGATGTGCATAAAATAATCCCTCTCCTCCGAA
>JAFDXH010000295.1 GCA_018268075.1 Bacteroidota bacterium
CCCTTCCTTCCATGCCATAACTTCTTCCACGTTGACATTGTCTGACCTTTGAAGCCTGTGACTTGAAGTTTGAAGTGCCGCTTGCTGACCGGGGTTCAACACTATTTCCGATTTCCCTTCACGCACCTGTACACTGCCTTCTAATAAGGTGGTCTTTATTTCTCCTTCATCTGGGTAGGCATTCACATTAAAATGGGTGCCCAATACTTTTACATCCATCTCGCCCACTCCTACATGAAAGGGTTTACTTGCATCATGCGCTACTTCAAAATACCCTTCGCCACTGAGGGTCACTTTTCTCTCATCGCCTGCAAAGGCCACCGGATAGGTAATAGACGATCCTGCATTCAGCCATACATGGGTGCCGTCTGATAATTTCATATCTATCACTTTACTGCCTCTTGGGTTGGTGAGGGTGTTGTAGGTGATTGGTGATTGGTGATCGGTGATCGTCGATGTAGGGTTATAGGCTATCTGGCCGTTGGCCAATTTTACCAATTGTACATTGCCCTGGGTGGCTACTGCCCCATTGTTCAGACTATCTAAAAATACCCGGCTGCCATCTGCCAATGTAATCATGGCGCGGCTGTTAGTTGGCGCTAATATGTCGTTGGGTATTGTGGCCTTTGCTATGGGTGGCAATTGTTTGGATGGCTTCATCCATGTATAAACGCCGATACCTATGCCGATGAGTAGGATTATGGATGCAGCGGCGAGCCAACGTTTGCTGCGGGTAGCCGGCTGTAATGTTACTACAGGCGCAAGGTCGGGCTTGTCGGCTGACAATACTTTCTGAAGCGAATGTTGCATCCTGTCCAGATCAATAGCTGCACGCCCATCCTCACTCTGTTCCTGCATTTCGTTCATTATAGCTACAACCAATGCTTCATTATGTTGTAAAAAATGAAGCAACCTCTCCTGCTCTTCAGGACTTGCCTTCTTCGCTAAATAAAGTTGTATTAAATCTCTGATAACCTGTTTTTCCATAATTCAATTTGGGTCTCTTATAATCTATGACCCTCCATAAAGAAAAACATACTATTGGGTTCTTAAAAAAGATCAAAAAGAATTTCCATCAAGAAAAAAAGACTGACCAAATGGCCTTTTGATGAAAGGTATGCCCTTATTTCTTTTAATGCTGCTACTTGTACATTTCGTACTGTATTTACTGAAAGTGAAAGTGCATCAGCAATTTCAGCAGGCTTCATACCCTCCTCGCGGCTCATGAGGTAAATACGCCTTCGTGCTTCCGGCATGTTATTGACTGCAATAGCTACCAGATTGCGTATTTCGGATGCATACGTTTTCTCTACAGGTGTGTCAGGTTGGCTTTTGGGTTGCAGTGCATGCTCAGCCGTATGCCTGTTTCGGGTTAGCTCATTGCGCAATATATTGATACAAATACGAGAGGTGATTGTACGAACCCATGCAGCAATATTTTCTATTCCCAACAACTGATCCCGATTCAGCCAAACCCTTACAAATGCTTCCTGTATTGCATCTTCAGCCTGATCAGCATCTGAAATAAAGCGGGTCACAAAGGTTTGTACCCGGGCATAATAGTTGCCAAAAAAAACTGTAAATGCCTGCTCATCCCCTTCGGAAATCCTTTCAAGTAATGCGCTCTCATCGTATGGCAGATTCGTTGGCATAAAGGCCAATGGCTTTCAATTTTGGATTGCAAATTAAAATAAAAAAAATTATGTGAGGGTATTAGGGAATGCAGCATGAATATTGGCAAGTGCAAAAAAGAGCCGCGCCTTATTGACTTTTTAAGAATTTATAGGATAATTTTTAACCCAAAAACCACTCTGTTTTCTTAATGAAAGATTTTGCCTTATGGATTTAAGAGAAAGCGATATCCTTCTGGTTCGGTAATGCCTATAGAACTAAATTTGTTCTGTAAGGACATCTATTTTTCTCATAAGTTTTCAGAGGGCATTGATTAGACGATATTTCTATCACTGAATTTTTCAATACTCCCCAAAACCTCATTCAGCTACACCCTGTCAATTGCTCTGTAATCAATCAGTTCAATATCCGAAGAAAGATAGCCGGGCCTGACTGGCTCCTCTCTCATAAGATCAGTGCTTAAATATTTTTTATTGCTATCGCTGAAAACAGATACCACGTGCTTATCGGATCCCATTTTATTTTGCAACTGCACCGCTCCCAGAAAGTTGGCTCCTGAAGAAATACCTACCGCCAACCCCAATTGCCTAGCCAGCTTCTGAGCCATTAGAATAGAATCTCCGTCTGATGCTTTTACTACTTCATCCAACTGGTCTAACTTTACTATAGCCGGAATAAACTCATCAGATATTCCCTGAATCCTATGTGAGCCTACCTTGTAGCCAGTAGTAAGTGTAGGAGATTCTGCAGGCTCTAACGGGTGAATCTTTATTGCTGGATTTCTTTTCTTCAGGTAATTACCAATGCCCATGATGGTGCCTCCTGTACCTACCCCAGCCACAAAAGCGTCGGGTGAAATATCCTGCGACTGCATCTGCATCCATATTTCCTTTGCTGTAGTTTTTTCATGCGCCATTGCATTGTATTTATTTTCAAACTGCTTGGGCAAAAACACACGAGGATTTTCTTGTGCCATCTTCTCACTTAAGGCAATGCTTCCTAAAAAGCCGCCTTCTTCTTTTGACACTAAGATTACTTCTGCACCAAGGCTTCTGATAATATCCATTCTCTCTTTGCTCAACCAATTGGGCATAATGATTTTCACTTCGTGACCCAGCGCCTTGCCTATTGCACTAAAGGCAATTCCTGTATTACCACTTGTAGCCTCTACAATCACATCGCCAGGCCTGATCAGTTCTTGCTCATAGGCTTGTTGCAAAATAAACAATGCCATCCGGTCTTTGATGCTTCCGGTAAGATTATAATTTTCGCACTTTACAAAAATTCTTCTGCATTCGTTTTTGTAACGATAAGCAATTTCGAGCATGGGCGTATTACCAATCAAATGCCAGAGGTGTTTGAATTTATTATCAAGCGCCTCTTTTTGAGAAAGGTTCAAATCGTTGTAGCAACCGCAGTCTGGGGCTTGGTTCATATTTTTATTTTTATAAAATGGTATACGATCACAATTATTCTGTTAATCAGGAAGTGCTCAAAAATTAAATTTTCGGCGGCGCAAATATCAGATATAAAATTTGGAAAGGCAGCATAGAAAATTAATTAGACTGTTTCTTCCATTATGAAGAACTTCTTTATCCTTTTAGGCCAGCCTATTTTCAATATCTAAATGATATAAAAAAATGTGACACACAATACTACCTCTTTAAGCGATAGCCTTACATGAGAAAAAATAATTTAGCAGGTTAATTGCATTATCAAAAATGAAAAACATCCAGCAATTGCTTGTCCATTGTGTCTTCCTCCTCTCCATAACGGCCAATAATTTTACCGAGCGGGTCTATTAAAATTCTTGTAGGTAATGAATGGATTCCAAATTTATTGCTGATATCGTTTGTATTCGGTTCATTTCGTAAAAGCTTCTCCATATCAAACCCTCTCAGTACCCGCAACCAGGGAAGGCTGTCCTGTTCTACTGCTGTTTTCCATGCAGCATGATTGCGGTCATCATCAGAAATACCAATGATTTCAAAGCCTTTATCCCTGTACTTTGAATACAATGTCCGTAAATGAGGGTTCCCTTTCCTGCATGGCAAGCACCATGAAGCCCAGAAATCAAGCAAAACATATTTACCCCTGAAATCTGAAAGCGTTATAGATTTTCCATTGATGTCCTTTGTTGAAAAATCAGTTGCCATACTACCAGGTGAGCCACTTTTTAGTTTTTTGATTTCATCGGCCAGAGATTTTCCGTCTGCTGTTTGTTGCATTCTTTTTCCAAGCCTGTTGTAGTACATTTGAAGTGTATCCAGAGGCAATGTACTCACATAAAGGCGAAGCATAAACGCAGTAACATAAGATTGAGGATGCTTTGCAAAGAATTCAAAGTTTATCTCACGCGTTTCTGCCTCATAAGGCGTCAATACCCAGTTCTTCAATTCCTGATATTCAAAGTTGCTTCTTTTGTTCACCGCACTCAAGGTATCCATCACTACCTGCCAGCGCTTCTGCACTTTATTCTTTCTATCATTCAACAAAGCATATTCATTTTGTGATTTTGAACCAAATATTTTTGCATCCCTGAAATGGTTCAATGTAACAGATACCTTCATTACTGCAGGTTCCAGAAAAAATCCAACTGAATTAAGGTCACTTCTTTTCTCTTCCTTTAAGAGCAGATAAGCCATCGAGGGGCCATCCAATTTACCCTTAAAAGAAAATTTTCCATTTACTATCTGAACACTATCACTTTGCCTCTTCTGCCCAACTGAGTAGTACAAATACATCAACCCATTCTGCTGGCCATCCAATTTTCCATTTAAAATAAAATGTTGGGCACCTACTTGAGCTGATGCTATCAGGGAAGGCGCTAACATCAGCAGAAAAAAAATTTTTAGTTGTTTCATAATTAGCCTACGGATTTAATTTTAAAAAATTAGTTTCCAAATATCTCTTTCAGCCGATCATCTATCTGCTGCTCTGTTCCATTGTGTAAAATAATTTTTCCATCTTTATCTAACAATATATAAGTCGGCAGATAAGGTGTCATATACAATTCAGCAATCCTTGCCGGCATATTCTTCACAGGGAAATCATCTGCCACCTGCAGCCATGGCATCTTTTCCTCATCCAGCGCTTTGAACCATTCTTTCCAGCGACTATCATTGGTAACACTCAATATTTCAAAACCCTTGTCATGGTACTTCGCATATACCTCTTTCCAATGAGGTATCGCTTTGCGGCAGGGCACACACCATGAAGCCCAGAAATCCAGCATCACATATTGCCCTTTGAGAGACGACAATGTAAACTTGGAGCTGTCGCGTTTGAGTGCTGTAAAATCCGGTGCACTGTTTCCTGGTTGCAATGCTGCCCGTTTGTCTGCTGCCCTTTTTAGAATATCAAAATAAACTGTTGACTTTGCTGCGCCAGTAAACTTAGCCATGAGCGCTTGCATATCTTTCAGCGGGTAGTCTTCCTTATACATGTAATATTGGTTGAGCATATACGCCCCTGCAGCAGATGATGGATTCTTTGATACAAAACTATCGATCCATTTTATCTGCAGTGCATTCAACAGGCCTCTTACTGAATCCATTTCATCTTTAACCCGATTGACCTCATCTTTATTTTTTTGAGCGCTTGCAGTGCTATAAGCTTCTTTTAGCGATTTAAAAGTTGGTTCAAATACTTTGAGTGAAGGCGCCTGATCATATTGCTTCAATTCGTCCTGATAGTTTGACCCGGACACTGTAAAAGTTTTCATTTCTGCACCGACACTGCCACCGTAGGCTGACCAGTCAAAATGCTCAGAACCGGTAGTATCTGCTGTAACAGTGATCTTACTATTTTCAACAAACACAGGGAAAGACCAGTTGCCTGGTTCTATTGTTACACTCATCATTTCAGGACTTTCTAATTTTCCTTTTAGTTCAAATTTCCCTTCATTGAATTTGACACTATCTATTGTGGCGGTAGTTCTGTCGTCCTGGTTGAATTTTACCAGTTTCACAAGTCCTGAATCTACTCCCTTTATGGTGCCGTTGATGGTATATCCACCTGTAGTTGGATTCTGACCACAACCGGTCATTAAAAAAATAATTCCAGAGAAAAAGGAGAGGTTTACAAATTTTTTCATTGAAGCTTTTTGTTTATCAAAATGAGAAATAGATTCTTTTTTATTCCGTTTCGTGAAGACACGAGCCGGAGCGATGGATTTTTTATTATTAAGGTTTGTAAAGACACGAACCATTGCATAAAACTTTTAATCAAAAAGCGCTGCCAGCTTTTCATTCAGTGAAGCCCCTCTTAAATCTTTTGCAATAATTTTTCCTTGCGGATCAATCAACAGCGTGCTTGGAATTCCCTGAATACCGTAATATGTTGATACTTCATTTTTCCATCCTTTCAGATCAGACACCTGTGTCCATGGCATCGCATCATCTTTAATTGCTTTCTTCCATTTTTCGCCATCTTCATCTAAGGAAACACCCAGTACAGTGAAGTTTTTGTCTTTATATTTTTTGTAGGCAGCCAATACGTTCGGATTCTCACCCCTGCAAGGGCCGCACCAGCTTGCCCAGAAATCTACCAATACATACTTTCCTGTAAAATCGGAAAAACGAACCGGCTTTCCATCTGTATTATTCTGAGTAAAATTCAACATAGCTTCCCCAAGAGCGCTTCGCTTCAGAATATCCAACCGCTTAACGATAAATTTTCCATTGGCTGAGTTTTGTAATGAAGGATCCAATAAATCAAATGACGATTTCACAACATCATAAGCACCCATCATTGCCCGATCAGCAACCAAGCTCAAACTGAGAAAACTTTTTGGATGTGTTTTGATATATTGAGTTGTCCTTGTTCTTCTTTGTTCCCTTAATTCATCCACTTTTTTTTCCAGAGCAATCTGTTCTTCCTTGCTCACCTTTCCCCACTTTTGATAGAGTGGTGATTCCTAGTCACTGATATCTTTGAGAGATTTCTCATAAGCATTAGATTCGTCCTGTAGGGATGATCCGGTTACTTTCAAGCCGTCAATTGCATCTGCTTTGCCGGTTATACTTATATTGCCAGCCTCTGCAAAGAATTCAAAATACCTGTCGGGAAACATAATGTAAATCTTTTGTGGTTCTGGTATGTCCTTACTCCATTTAAACTTTCCATTTCTTACAGCCACAGAATCAGAAACAGATGAATCACCATTGCCATAGTTGAAAGTAATCCAGGAAACTTTTAGTCCGGAAATATTTCCTGTGACTTTGGCCTTCTGCCCAGATGTAACAGAAGACAATCCCAATCCCATGAAGAGGATAAAAAAGCATTTGAATTTTTGAATCATTGTTTATCGTTTTATTTGTTTTCCTGACTTGTCCGCCCATGTTTTTAATAATCTGTAAATCATTGATAATGTGTTATTTAATTTTCTAAAAACTGTAATTTGCTGACCTAATGGGTCAAGATGTATAAAATCAGGCAAATTAAGTAC
>JAFDXH010000296.1 GCA_018268075.1 Bacteroidota bacterium
CCAACCCCTACCCTTACCGCCACTCCTATTTCTCTCTCAGGCTTCACCTATCAATCGGGTTACTGGGCTTCCAGTCCGCAATCATATAATATCAGTGGCACAAACTTAACGGGCTTCCCGGGAAATATTGTAGTTACGCCACCCACCGGGTATGAAGTTTCATCATCTTCAGGTGGTAGCTATAGTGCTTCTTTAAATGTTCCTTATTCTTCAGCCACCCTTACATCCACACCTGTCTGGGTCAGGCTTAAGAGTGGGCTTGCCATTGGTACCTATTCCGGCAATGTAGCCAACGTAGGTGGTGGAGCTAGCACTCAAAATGTGGCGTTAACCGGCAGTGTTACAAAAGCTGTTTTTACATCTGTAAACACCGGCTTTACAGACTGGTACACAGGCACTACCTGGGATAAAGGTACCGTGCCCGGCAGTGGCGATGATGTAGTGGTAAATACGGGCGTATATGCCAACAGTGGCATTACCAGAGACCCAGGAACTGCCACTACTATCACTTCAAGCGGCAACCTGGGCATTGGGAGTGGCACTTATACAAATAATGGTACAACAACTGTAAATGGCACTTTTCAGATAAATGGCGGCGGATATGCCAATGGCACAGATTTCAAATATGCAAGTTCAGGAAGTACCTTAATCATGAATCATAATTCTGGACTTTATGGAATAAATTCAGGACAGACATTTTGGCCATCGCTAAACGCACCTTTCAATGTAACAATTGACGGAACAGGGGCTCAATTAAATAGTAGTGCAGGCGCTAAAACAATTAATGGAACACTACTTATCAAATCACAATTTGATATTAATTCATCAGGATTGATAACCGTAAATGGCACATTACAAATAAACAGTGGCTACATATCATCTAATTCTCCAGTATATGGCAATCTAAGCACTTTGGTTTACAATACTACTTACACGCCATCTCTCGAATGGACCGGAAACTCCACTACTGCCGGTAGTGGCGTACCCCAAAATGTAACTATACAAAATAGTGCGAGTATAAGTATGCCTAATAGCAACCGTGGTATGGCGGGCGACCTGAATATTAATTCCGGTTCGCTATCACTTAATGGAAGTAGTGGTGACCTTTATATTGCCGGCAACTGGACACGCGCATTGGGCGCTACCTTTACCCCTAATAACAGAGCAGTCTTTTTTAATGGAAGTGGCACCCAAACGGTAACGGTAACTGGTGGTGGTACAGAAAATTTTGACTATTTGTTGGTGCAAAATACTTCATCATTACAATTAGGCAGCAATACTAATATCAATGTAAATAAGCCAAGCGGCCTTACTCTTTCTTCTACAGCCAGTACTACCATAGACCTGAACGGGCGTACTATGGCACTTACAGGTGGTGGTAACCTCAATATTGGTGCAAGTGCCAGAAATATTAATTCTACTGTAGCAGGTGGTGTTTTTAATATAAGCGGAAATACTGTAACTGTAACTGGTAGCGGCTCGCTTACTTATGGCGCTAATACCAATCTGAAACTAAATAATGGGCTTAATTGTGGCACAGGATCATTGGTTACAGTAAACAATCAACTTGAGATAGCTTCGGGTGGATATGTAACCGGAAATTCGCCTCGGTATGGCAGTGGCTCATTATTGCTATATACCGCTGGTGATATTTCCCCTGCATACCAACGAAGGCTGGAATGGACAAGTAATGCAATTGCTCCTGCTGGCACGCCAGGATTACCATATCATGTGCAAATATCTAATGGCACCATTTTAAATTTTATCAGTGGCACTGCTGGGCAAATGGGCATGTTAGGCAACCTTACGATTGATAAGACTCCTACACCGGCTGCACTTTACATGGATTATGGCGGTGCAAGTTTAGGGGGTGCCCTTACTGTAATGGGCAATGTAACTGTAAATGGTAATATGTCTCTCGGCTATTCAAGTGGTGATGACCTAAAGACAGAGGGCGACCTTACATTTGGCAGCGGCTATGCCTTTACTACCAATAACCGAGCTATTTATTTTACCAAAAATGGCACTCAAAATATATATACTCCATCATCGGCTGCGCTTACGCTGCCAAAAATAATCTTAGGGAAAGTAAGTGGCACCGGCACTACTTTGAATATGAATCAAGATCTGACACTTGCTGCAAATGCTTCTGGGTGGGATGTTCTTGTTTTTACAAATACAAGTGATGTACTAAATATTAACAACAAAACACATACAATCGGACAATCAGGATATAATAATACCGTATCCGGCCTGGGCTCTTTCAAAGGCAGTACTACCTCAAACCTTACTTTGCTTGGTACGGGCAATGTAGGCACGCTTAATTTTGCCAGTGGCGGTACAGTTCTTAATAATTTTACCATTGACCGCACAGGTGGCGCATTGGCAGCTACCTTGGGTAGTGTATTGACGATTAATAGCCAACTAACGCTCACTAACGGCTATCTGAATATTGCAGGCAAAAATTTATATTTCAACCTTGCTGCGAGCGTAGGAGGCACACCTGCTACTAATAGTTTTGTGCAGGCAGATGGCGCAGGCCAGGTAATTAAGAATTTTAATTCATCCTACACTTCATTTACCTATCCCATTGGTGATGCTACCGGCACGGTAGAATATTCGCCTGCTAAAGTAAGTTTTAATTCAGGAACATATTCTTCTGCCACAGTAGGCGTGAATGTGGTAAATGGTAAGCATATTAATAATATTTCTACCAGCTATCTCAAAAGATATTGGAATATAACCAGCAATGGTATCAGCGCCTACAATGCCAACCTCACCTTCAACTATCTTGCAACCGACGTGGTAGGTACAGAAGCCGACCTACTCACCGGTGGTTGGGATGGTACTTTTTGGTACTTGAGTGATCCGGCCAATATAGGGCTACACACTTTGACCGTAACCGGTGAAACTGCTTTGAAAGGCGCTTATACCGGCGTGGATCTTAATGTAACACAGCTTGCGTCTTCGGCTAGCGATTATTTCCGTAGTAATGGTAATGGTGATTGGGCTACGGCTGGCACCTGGCAGTCTTCGCCTACGGGTACCGGGTACTGGCATACCGCTACCAGTGCGCCTACATCGAGTGCGAAGGGGATAGAGGTATTGGGTACAGATTCTGTGGCTATTACTTCAAATGCCAC
>JAFDXH010000297.1 GCA_018268075.1 Bacteroidota bacterium
AGATATTTATCAAACAAATTAGGATCAATGTAATTGGTGCTTACATCATCAATATAATCTGTTAAGGATTTACGAAGCAATAATTCCATGCTTATGGTTACACGCTCTGAAACGTAATATTTAAACCCAAACCCCATTGGAATGTTTATTTGGGTAAGGCTATATTCTTTCCTGTCAGGATATTCGGGAAACCCCTCACCTTCGGTGTGCAATGGCTTTAAATAATACCAGGTCTTCTTGCCATTGGCATCTGTAAGCGATCCCTGTGGATTAAAATGAAATACGCCAACTCCGATTACGCCATAAGGCCTGATACGTGGTTTGTAATCTTCGTTACCAGCATTTAAAAGCATTAAAGGATATACCTCTGCAGCCAGGTAGGCTTCTGAAATATTCGTTTTAAAATCAAGATTTCTTTGTTTGCGCCACAATTCATCAACCCCTTTAGTATTAATTATAGCATCATCACCCTCTAGTTCGCCAATTTGTGCAGCAGCTCTTATTCCAATCCATTCATTAGGATAAACAGAGACAAAAACCCCCTTCATAATTTTAGTTAATGAGAGGTTTACGTCTTTAATAAAACGTGTGCCCTTACCTCGGTTGCCTCCAAGATCGCCCAGAAAAAAGGACGGTCCAATATTGATCCCTACCTCAATTTTCGTTTTTTCATTGCCGAAGACAAGGGATTGAGCTTTATTTGACTTAGGTAAAATGAATAGAATGCTGGTGAGGAGCATCGCTACAATGTAAGATGGTAAATGTGTTTTCATACGGACAATAAAGTTTTGAATAGGATAATGTACCCATTGCATAGGCGAATATTGATCCTAATATTAACGGGTATTTGGTTACTTTATTGTTTTAACTAAAACGGTCGTTCAGTACGTTTGTAAGTGTTTTAACCGATCTGGGGGCGAAACATTAGCAGGTGTGGAATATTATCTTCCAAAAAATTTTCACTTGAGCGAAGGAAGCCAAACTCCATATAGAAGTTTTCCAGATATAGTTGCGCAGCAATAATAATAGGGAAATTCCGGAATAGGAATTCACAATTTTCAATTGAATATTTCATCAATGCCTTTCCAATTTCGTTTTTTCTCACATCTATTATGGTAAGTACGCGACCTATTGAGGCTGCTCCTTCAAATGCCTCATCTGGTGAAAGTATTCTTGTGTATGCTACTAGCTTGTTATCTAAATGACCTGTTACGTGCATTGCACTTAGATCTTTAGAATCACAATCCTGATAAGGGCAATTTTGCTCCACTATGAATACTTCATTTCTTACTCGAAGTATTTCATAGACTTCATTTGTAGAAAGAGTTGAAAAATGCCTGCATTGCCAAATAATAGAAATTGGGTTAACTTTTGGTTGTGTCAATTTTAATATTTTATTCTGTATCGAACCTTTCTACACTTTCTATCCCTGGCAATGATTTTAAATTTTCTACTAGTTCATCAAGCTCATCTTTGTCGTGTACATATACTTTTACATTTCCTTCAAACAGGCCATCCTTGGCCTCAATGGTTAGAGCATTGATATTGATACGTAACGTGCCACTGATAAGGTTGGTGATTTTATTAATTACGCCCACATCATCAAGGCCTATTATACGAATTCCAGTCAGAAATGAAATTTCTTTATTCTTTACCCATTTTGTTTTTACCACCCTATGCCCAAAATTGGCCAATAATCTTGCAGCATTTGGACAATTGGTGCGATGAATTTTTAGCCCTTCTCCCTGAGTTACAAATCCAAAAACATCATCGCCCGGTATTGGTTTACAACAGTTAGCCAAAGTGTACATTATCTTATCGCTGCTTTCGCCAAAAATTATAAGTTCGGTATCTTTTTTCAGTAGTGCTTTACTGCCTTCTGACTTTTCATCGGCAGGTGGTTTTGCAATTTTAGGTGCCAGAATTCTGTCTCCTGAAACATGAAAGTCTTTTAATTCCCTTAGATCAATTTTCTTTATTGCAATATCATATAGTAAGTCTAAGGTGCTGTTAATTTTATAAAACGCCGCAATCTCCTCCTGGTTTTGTTGGTTAAAACTTGCACCGAGTGAATCAAGTTTTTTGCTTAAAATAATCTTACCTTCTTCAGCAATTTTTCTTTTCTCTTCCTTAAGCGAATCTTTTATTTTAGATCTGGCTTTAGTGGTTACTACATTCTTCAGCCATTCCGCTTTTGGTTTTTGTTTGGTAGAGGTAATTATTTCTACCTGATCGCCACTACGCAACACATGCCCTATTGGCACCAACTTGTGATTTACTTTAGCGCCTATACACTTTTCGCCAACTGCTGTATGAATTGAAAATGCGAAATCAAGTGCGGAAGAGCCTGTAGGTAGCATTTTAATATCTCCCTTAGGGGTATAAACATAAATCTCCTCAGCTAAGAATGACACTTTAAAATCTTGTAGAAAATCTATTGAATTGGTATCCTGGCTGGCCAGCATATCTCTTATTTGCTGAAACCATTTATCAAAACGGTTTTCATCATTAGTGCCTTCTTTATATTTCCAATGAGCAGCAAGCCCTTTCTCTGCTATGTCATTCATTCTTTTGGTTCTAATCTGTACTTCTACCCATTTTCCCTGAGGCCCCATTACAGTTGTGTGCAGGGCTTCATATCCATTACTTTTAGGGTTGCTTAACCAATCGCGGAGTCTTTCTGGTGCCGGATTATATTCCTCTGTAACCAGACTGTACACTTTCCAGCAGTCTTCCTTTTCATGTTCTGGTTTGGAATTCAATAATATCCGGATAGCAAACAGATCGTAAACCTCATCAAAAGAAACCCCCTTTTTTTTCATTTTATTCCAGATAGAATGAATGCTTTTAGGGCGGCCAAAAATTTCAAAATCCAGTTTTGCTTTTATTAGTTTCTCTTTTACAGGCCTGATAAAGTCATTGATATACCGGGTTCTTTCTTTACGGGTTTTATCGAGCTTGGCTGCAATATAATGGTAGCTGTCGGGCTCCATATATTTCATACTCAAATCTTCGAGCTCCGTCTTAATATTATACAATCCCATTCTGTGGGCAAGAGGAGCATATACATAAACTGTTTCAGAGGCGATCTTTAATTGTTTCTCACGCTTCATGCTTTCCAGTGTACGCATATTGTGTAAGCGATCTGCAAGTTTTATTAGAATTACACGCGGATCATCGGTAAGCGTAAGCAATATTTTCTTAAAATTTTCCGCTTGTTGTGATACATTAGTGTCTAGAACATTGGAAATTTTAGTGAGACCATCTACAATTTTTGCAATTTCAGAACCAAAGTCCTTTTTTACTGCCTCTAAGGTTATATCAGTATCCTCCACCGTATCATGAAGCAGTGCGCAGATAGTGCTTCTTACCCCAAGGCCTATTTCTTCTACGCAGATCATCGCTACTGCTATCGGATGCAGAATATACGGTTCGCCACTTTTTCTTCGCATAGACTTATGAGCTTCTACAGCTATTTCAAAGGCTAATCGAATCTGCTCCTTGTCGCCACTTTTTAACTTGGGCTTTAAGGCTCGCAATAAGGCACGGTATCGCCGAAGAATTTCCTTTTTTTCTTCTGCCTCATTCATGGTATAAACAGGAATATTAAGAGTGGTTTCCATTGAATACGAATTTACATAAGAAATAAAATAAAAGAATAAAATTAATATGGGGAGCACATTGTTATTGAAGCAGAATTTTTTATTTAAACAATTTACTTTTTCATTTTAAATGAATCCATTACTTTTGCCGCCCCAAATGCGCATGTGGTGAAATTGGTAGACACGTCAGACTTAGGATCTGATGCCGCAAGGTGTGGGGGTTCGAGTCCCTCCATGCGCACTTTTTTACTTTATTTTAAATACAGCAACACTTTCCCGGAATTATTCATCTGGGAAAGTAAATTCAGACTATGGCAAGTGTTACAAAAGAAAATATCGGTAATCTTCATGATAAGCTGATAGTAAAAATATCTAAAGAAGATTATCTTCCTTTTTTTGAAAAATCAGTTAAAGACTTTTCAAAAAAGGCCAATATACCAGGTTTTAGAAAAGGAATGGTTCCTGCAGGAATGATAAAGAAAATGTATGGCCCTTCCCTTTATTATGATGAGGTGATCAAATCAGTAGAGAAACAATTGAATCAATATCTTACCGAGGAAAAACCAGAAATTTTTGCCCAACCACTACCGCTACAGGCGGATATGGCTTCTATGAATATGAATAATCCGGTGGATTATGAGTTCCCGTTTGAAATTGGGTACAAACCTGAGATCAGCCTTGATTTTATTGGTAATCTGAAACCTACCCTTTATAAGGTGGAAGCTACACCTGAAATGGTTAATGAGGAAATCGAGAAGATGCTCACCAAATCAGCTACTTTAAAAGAGGTAGATACCGTAACTACTCCTGAAAACATTTTGGCAGTTAGTTTTACCTCATCTGATGAAGTAGCTGGCGCAGAAGCGGAAGGTGAATCTAATCAGGTAGAAATTACAGTAAAAGATTTCAAAAATGCAGATGAAATTTTAAATAAGCAGCAAGGAGCCATTATTGAGATAATTCCAGAGCAGGCTTTCGTTGAAGATAGGTCAGAAGAAATAATTGCTTCATTTAACCTGAAAGCAGGAGAGGGGAAGAAATATGAAATGAAATTGGAGAAAATTAGTATTCCTGAGAAAAAGGAATTGAATGAAGAATTCTTTAAATTGGTTTTTCCTGAAAAGGAAATAAAAATTGAAGCTGATTTTCGTAAGGTGCTACAAGAGGAAATTCAAATACAGTGGGATAAGGCGGGTAATGAGCAGATTCATGACCAGTTTTATCATGCTATGCTAGACGTTTCTATTAACTTACCCGAAGCTTTTCTTAAAAACTGGATCGCCAAAGGTGGCGAAAAGGAGAAGTCGGCTGAAGAGGTGGAAAGTCAGCTACCCAAATTTCTGGATCAGCTTAAATACCAGCTTATTTCTGATAAAATTATCAAAGACAATGATTTAAATGTAACCCAAGATGAGATAAGATTAAATATCCAAAATCAAGTAATGGGTTATTTTGGAGGAATGGCACCTCAGGGAGACCTTTCCTGGTTAGACAGCTATATTGACAGAATGATGAAAGACGAAAAGCAGGTAGAATCTACTTATCATAAGGTAATTACTGATAAAATATTTAATTGGCTGGATACACAAGTAAAGCCAACCGAAAAGACTATTTCTGCTGAAGAGTTTGTAAAATTGCAGCATCACCATCATTAATAGTTTTTCTTTCCGTTTCTAATAGTTCTTGCAACAAGAGGTTCAGGTGTCAGATTTATTATTGAATTTTCTGAATCTTGAAGATTCTCGCCATTTTGTCTTATTTTTTTAGTTAGCATTATTTTTGGAACTTCATTCACTTATCATCAAAAGCATTTTATGAACTACGGAAAAGAATTTGAAAAATATGCTGTGAAGCACAAGGGAATTAGCAGCAATACGCTTCATGGATATATGCACCATAATGTAACCAATCTTACTCCCAATATTATTGAAGAAAGGCCTATGAACATTGCTGTCATGGATGTGTACAGCAGGCTTATGATGGATCGGATTATCTTTTTGGGATACCCAGTAAATGACGAGGTGGCCAATATAATAATCGCACAATTATTATTTCTGGAAAGTACCGACCGCACAAGAGATATACAGATGTATATCAATTCACCCGGAGGAGGAGTATATGCGGGCCTTGGATTATATGATACTATGCAATTTGTAACTCCCGATATATCTACTATCTGTACTGGAATGGCAGCAAGTATGGCAGCTGTATTGATGTGTGCCGGAACACATGGTAAGAGGAGTGCGCTTAAACATTCACGTATAATGATGCACCAGCCAAGTGCAGGTGCTGCCGGCCAGGCAAGCGATGTAGAAATCACTGTAAATGAAGTACGCAAAATTAAAAAGGAGCTTTATGATATTTTAAGCAATCATACAGGGCAAACTTTTGATAAAATCGCTAAAGATAGTAACCGCGATTATTGGATGACTGCTACAGAAGCTAAAGAATACGGCCTGGTAGATGAAGTGCTTATCACAAACTCAAGAAAAACTAAAAAGTAAATTTTTTAAACATAGAAATAGATGTTAATTAATAATTCAATCCGCTTAGAGGAAGAAGAAGAGCCTGAAAAAGGCAATTCAGAGAACCCTATGGAAAAGATGATGATGGGTGCAATGATGTTTGATAAAAAATTTGTCGAACAACGTAAGATTTTTTTATGGGGCGAAGTGCACGATAAAAGTGCACGTGATATTACCAATAGGCTATTGTACCTTGAAGCTGTTGATCCTGGAAAGGAAATCACATTTTATATCAATAGCCCGGGGGGTGTAATTACCAGTGGAATGGTGATCTATGATACAATGCAAATGATTTCATCCCCTGTAAGTACTGTTTGTATGGGTATGGCTGCCAGCATGGGCAGCATACTATTGAGTGGTGGTAAAAAGGGAAAACGTTATATTTTTCCCCACGGCGAGGTGATGATTCATCAGCCAAGTGGTGGTGGGCAGGGTACAAGCGCAGATTTAGAAATAATGGCGTTACAGATACAGAAAGCGAAAGAAATCGGTGCAAAAATATTGGCAGAAAATTGTGGTCAGAAATATGAAAAGATAATGGAGGATTTTGATCGTGATTTCTGGATGGATGCCGAGCAAAGTAAAAAATATGGTATTGTTGACTCTATTATTCATAAATTAGCATAACCGGGAACTAAAAAATTCCTTTGAATTAAAGAAATCTGTCCTAATGGCAAAACAACCTATATTAAAATGTTCATTTTGTGGCCGCAGAAGAGAAGAAGTAAAAATTCTGATCGCTGGTCAGGAAGGGCATATTTGCGAGTATTGTGTAGAGCATGCCCAAGAAATAATTGCACAGGAGATTTTGCCTCCACAGGAAAAACCAAATGCCACATCAAGTAATTATAACAACCTAACTGTAAAGAAACCGATCGAACTAAAGAAATATCTGGATGAATATGTAATAGGCCAGGATGAAGCAAAGAAAGTTTTGGCGGTAGCAGTATATAATCACTACAAGAGACTTAATCAGAAGACAAGTAATGATGTAGAAATAGAAAAAAGCAACATTGTAATGGTGGGCGAAACGGGCACCGGTAAAACTCTTTTGGCAAAGACTATAGCACGTATTCTTAATGTACCATTTGCTATTGTAGATGCAACCGTATTTACAGAAGCTGGTTATGTGGGTGAGGATGTGGAAAGTATATTAAGCAGGCTGCTTCAGGTTTGTAATTATGATGTAAATGCAGCACAGAGAGGCATTGTATATATTGATGAAATAGATAAAATAGCACGAAAAAGCGATAACCCTAGTATTACACGCGATGTGAGTGGCGAAGGGGTGCAGCAAGGACTACTTAAATTGCTTGAAGGTACAGATGTATTGGTACCACCTCATGGGGGCAGAAAACACCCTGAGCAAAAGCTGGTGAAAGTAAATACCAGCAACATATTATTTATATGTGGTGGTGCATTTGATGGTGTAGATAGGCTGATAGGCAAAAGAATAAACACCAATGCTATTGGTTTTAGCGTAAATAAGGATGTGCAGGAATATCAACGTAAAAACCTTCTTCAGTTTGTAAACGCACAAGACCTTAAGAGTTTTGGCCTTATTCCTGAATTGTTGGGCAGGCTGCCTGTGATTACTTATTTGCAGCCACTGGACGCTGCTACATTAAGAAATATTCTTACCGAGCCTAAAAACTCACTGATAAAACAATACAAAAAATTATTTGAATTAGAGGGGATAGACCTTATAATTGAAAATGACGTATATGATTTTATGGTAGAGAAGGCTATGGAATATAAACTTGGTGCACGTGGCTTAAGAAGTATTTGTGAAAGCATACTTACAGACGCGATGTATGAATTGCCATCTCAAAAATTAAAAACTTTTACACTTACCAAAGAATATGCAGTCCGTAAGTTTAGTATAAGCAAATTAAGCCTACTGAAGGTAGCCTGATTATGTTTTTACTATCTATTTACATTGAAAGAAATAGTAAAATACTTTCATTAAAAAATGAATTGCCGCTCCATTTAAAATATCTGTTTTCCCATTCTTCTTTTCTTTTTATACTTTTACGCTCTGCCTTTTTAAAAATATATTTTTATGGTTGATGTGATTTTGGGCCTACAATGGGGCGACGAAGGAAAGGGAAAGATTGTAGACTTTTTTGCGCCCTCTTATGATGTGATTGCCAGATTTCAGGGTGGGCCTAATGCTGGGCATACCTTGTATGTTAATGGAAAGAAAATAGTGCTTCACCAAATACCATCCGGTATATTTCGTGCCAATAAAATAAACCTCATTGGAAATGGGGTAGTATTAGACCCGGTAATATTGCGAAAAGAATGCGAATCTGTGGCAGCATTGGGAGTAGATTATAAAAAATCGCTTTTTATAAGTGAAAGAGCACACCTTATTTTACCTACGCATAGAGCTATTGACCGCGCTAGTGAAGCCTCAAAAGGTAATGATAAAATAGGATCCACGCTTAAGGGAATTAGCCCGGCATATATGGATAAAACCGGCAGAAATGGATTGCGTGTGGGCGATCTGTTAGATAAAAATTTTATTTCAAAATATATTAAACTCAGGCTGAAGCACCAGAAATTACTGGATAACTTTTCATTTACAGAAGACATCACTTCGTGGGAGGAAGAATTTTTTGAATCTATTGAATTTTTAAAAACAATTCCGATTGTAAATGGAGAATATTTTATTAATGATGCTATCCGCGACGGAAAAAAAATACTTGCTGAGGGTGCTCAGGGAAGTATGCTGGATGTAGATTTTGGCACTTTCCCTTATGTTACCTCATCCAGCACAATTACTGCAGGGGTATGTAATGGGCTGGGTATAGCGCCTCATCTTATAGGCGATGTTATTGGCATTACAAAAGCTTATTGCACCCGAGTAGGAAGCGGTCCGTTCCCCACTGAGTTGCATGACCTAATAGGTGATGAAATAAGAGAAAATGGCAAAGAATTTGGAAGCACTACAGGAAGGCCAAGGCGCTGCGGATGGATAGACCTTGTAGCATTGAAATATGCCTGCATGATAAATGGGGTTACAAAAATTGTTATGACCAAGGCAGATGTTTTAGATTCTTTAAAGACGCTTTCAGTTTGTGAAAGTTATTTAATCAATGGAGAGGTTACTTCACAAATCCCATTTCAGATGGATAGATTAAAAATAGAACCGGTATATAAAAACTTTAAAGGATGGGAACAAAGTATTACTGAAATTCATGAATTTACTGCCTTGCCGGTGGAGATGAAAACATACATAGAATACATTAACAGCAACCTGGGCATAAATGTGCATTATATTTCAAACGGCCCCGGTACTGACCAGATAATTATGGCAGAATAATTGTAATTATCAATGTGTAAAATTTTTTAAAAAATATTCAAATTTTTTTTGGAATATTGAAAATGAATTTTAAAATTTACAAAAAATAATCCTTAAACAACCATGAAATCAAACTCTGATAAGGAAAAATCTAATCCTAAAAAGTCAACTCAGAAGGCTTCTAAACCCAGTAGTAAACCTAATTCTAAAAAGAATATTGATGAGGACGATGAGGATGATGAAGAAGATTTTGAATCTCCCACATCAGGCAATCCTAAATCTGCAAAGAAGGGGAAGAGAAGCAATGATGATGACGATGACGATGATGATGATGAAATTCAGGATGATTGGGGAAAATCTGATGAAGAGGATTACGATCCTGACTTTCAGGAGTTTGACATCCCCAAATCAAAAAACAAGAAAGGGGCTGGCAAAAAGAGCGGTGCCGATGACGACTTTGAAATGGATGATGATTTTAAATCTCTTGAGCTTTTTGATGATGAAGGCGATATGGATGATGACGACTTTTAGTGCTACCAACGATAAACGACATAGTAGAAAGAAGTTTTTCTACCTTCAATCTTCAGAGCCCGGGTTTATTCAAGAAACAATTACTGGAATTTGGTAATCGGGAGAAAAGTTTTTGTTTACTAGATAGTAATCAATACCCCAATTCATCTATTGAATTTATTGCAGCAATAGGTGTTGAAAAATCTTTCAGCTCCATAATGGGTAATGACTTGGCGGATATTGATACTTTTATCAATCAAATACCGGACTATATTTTTTGCCATATTTCTTATGATCTGAAAAATAAGGTCGAAGCCTTGTCATCTAGCAATTATGATGGAATCGGATTCCCGGATTTTTATTTTTTTCAGCCCGCAATTATTGTAATATCAGAATACGATAAGGTACATATAGGTGTGCTTAATGGTCAGCATGCAGATTTTATTTTTGATGCAATTAATTCAATTCCATTTTCTCCGGCTACTTTTAAAACGGTTATTTTAGAGAGCCGTTTTTCGAGGCAGGAATATCGGGCTTCATTTGAAAAAATTATGCATCATATTAATTCAGGGGATTGCTATGAAGTATGCTTCTGCCAAGAATTTTTCAAAGAAAATATTGAAATAAACCCTATTGAGGTTTTTAAGAAACTTATGTTGGCATCACCAACTCCTTTTGCTGCTTTTTATAAATTGGATGACAAGTATTTATTATGCGCAAGTCCTGAAAGATTTTTAAGCAGGCGGGGAAAGTCTATTTTTTCTCAACCCATAAAGGGAACTGCACAAAGAAACAGAGAAGATAAAATAGCCGATGAAAGGATTAAGGTTGCACTAAAAAATAGTTTAAAGGAACGAAGTGAAAATATAATGATTGTAGATCTTGTTAGAAATGATTTATCAAAAATTTCCAGTAAGGCTTCTGTAAATGTCAGTGAATTTTTAGAAATATACACTTATCCTCAGGTGCACCAGATGATTTCGACCGTTGAGGCAATATTAGGAGATAAGATTACCTTTTCTGAGATTATTAAAGCTACATTTCCTATGGGATCTATGACAGGTGCGCCAAAGAAGAGAGCCATGGAAATAATAGAAGAAATTGAAAAAACCAAACGAGGCTTATTTTCCGGCACTATTGGTTACCTTTCTCCCGAAAGAAATTTTGACCTGAATGTGGTAATAAGAAGCCTTTTATATAATGCAAAGAGCCAATATCTGTCGGTACAGGCAGGATCTGCAATTACACATCTGAGCAATGCTGAACATGAATACGAAGAGTGCCTCATAAAAATGCAGGCGATGCAGGCGGCTATCAGCTAAGATTTCCTTTTCTTATAAACAGTTTTATTGTCTGTTTGAATATTATTAAATATGGCCTGCACACATTCATTCAGGATTTCAAATTTTTTTATTTCAAATAATTTCATATTCTCTGAAGGAAGCCGCATTGTATAAATAAGTCCAGATTCTATCTTTGAATCAAATCCGGGGTTGTATTTATTGAACTCATCAAGCTGCATATCTATATTTTTAGCAATAATGGCAGCCTGGTATCTACCTGAAAGGTCTATAGTTTTTAAATCAGCATTACCACTATCATAAAGTGGCCTGTCTTTATCGGTGTCAGAAAGTTTAGTGTAGTCAAAAGAATCATTTTTGGGGTTGGTACTTCCGCCCTCCATAATATAATGTGTTGCAATAAATTTTTTGACATGGTTGCGAGACTCCTCTGGCAAATAATATTGTAGCTTCCAAAAATCACGGCTACCGCTTTTTTTAATAGCACTGTAAACCCTGCCGGGGCCGCCATTATAAGCTGCAATTACCAACAACCAATCTTTAAGATCTTTGTATAGGTTCAATAAATATTTTGCAGCAGCATGGGTGCTTTTATTATAGTCTGTCCGGTCATCTACTTCTGAATTTACTCTAAGGCCATAATCTTTGGCAGTGTAACTCATAAATTGCCAAGGGCCAAGCGCACCCGCAACTGATAGGGCATTCGATTTTAAATCACTTTCAATAACAGCAAGGTATTTTAATTCATGTGGTAATCCATATTGCGATAATATACCATCAATAAGATTGAAATAGGGCACTCCTGTTTTCTTTAAATTTTGTAAATAATTGGTATGTGCCTGAAGATAATCCTGCATGTATTTCTCAGCATAAGGATTTACCTGAAATGAATAGGGTAATGAAGGATTGTAAGTGTAATTTTTAAAGAGATTTTTAAAACCGTATTTAGTTACCTGGCTTAAATATTCTACTTTGTCTTTCTTTACCGGTGTGGTGGATTGTACTACTTGTTCTATTATTTTATCTTCTTTCTTAATATTGATTAAGGAGTCAGTACTACTTTTTTGTTGTTGGCATAAACTATATTCCGGAAGAATAAACAGGTAGGAGATTAATAATATAAATGAGATTTTATACATCAGCTTTTTCCTTAAAATGCTCAAGGATATAATTTGAAAATTCTAATAATTGTTGATCACTATTCTTTTTGCCCACGAGTTGCACACCAAAGGGCATACCATTGCTATGTTTAAAGAGGGGGATAGAAATTGCAGGCAACCCGGTAAGATTAGCGAATACAGTATAAATATCTGAAAGATACATTCCCATTGTATCCTTTTTCATTGCACCTAATTCGCCTGCGGTATCTATAACTGTTGGAAGCATTATAAAATCATATTCTTCAAAAATATGCTGTGTCTGATTCACAAGCATTTGCCTTACCTTTTGTGCTTTAGTAAAATAGGCATCAAAATATCCCTCACTTAATACAAAGCTGCCAAGCATTATTCTTTTTTTTACTTCAATTCCAAAACCCTCAGACCTGTTTGCTTTATAAAACTTATCAATTGTTTGTTCATTCTTGGCTGTTCTGTGCCCATATCTGATTCCATCATATCTTGAAAGATTGGAGGAAGCTTCTGCAGTTGTGAGTATATAATAGGCCGGTACAATGTAGTCAATAAGATCAAAATTTTTTTCAACTACATGGTGCTTAAAATTTTTCAATTTATCTGAAAGTATATAAATAGCTTTCTTTATTTCCGAATCAAGGGATGCATACTCCAGCGCATTTTTAAATAAGGCAATTTGCCGACTACCATCTTTATTTTCTGGCACAAAGGTTTCTGTCTGTTGGGAAATGGTACTATCGAAATTGTCTGAACCTTTTATTGTATCTAATACTCTTGAAATGTCATCTGTATTTTGAGCGAAAATACCTATTTGATCAAAGGAAGATGCATAAGCTATTAAGCCATAACGCGAGATGGTACCATAGGATGGTTTGTACCCAACGATGCCACAGTAATCGGCAGGTTGCCTTACAGATCCACCGGTATCGCTTCCAAGGCTCACCATACAAAGGCCTGCCTGAACTGCTACAGCAGACCCACCAGAGGAGCCGCCTGAAATTCTGTTTTTATCTTTTGCATTTCTTACAGGCCCATATACTGAGGTTTCATTTGTACTGCCCATAGCAAATTCATCACAGTTGCAAACTCCGATGATGATCGCATCTGCTGATAATAACCGGTCAACAACCGTTGCGTTATATACCGATTTAAAATCCTTGAGCATCTTTGATGCTGCGGTCACTTGATGATCTTTGTAACAAATAACATCTTTGATGGAAACAACTACACCATGCAATTTTCCTAAAGGAGTATTTTGATTTCTCTTTGCATCTAATTCTCTTGCTTTTGATATCGCCTCCTCTCGAAATACTTCCACAAAAGCATTTAATTCTTTGGTGGCATCAATTTTTTCAAGAAAATGGGTTACTACCTCTTCGCAGGAAATCTGGCCTAAGGTAAGCGCATCATGGTATTGACTTATGGACTGAAATTGGTACACTTATTAAAAATAAAAAAGGTTGAGCCTCCACTTGAAAATAGCTGCCACAACCTGATACGAATATATTATTAATTATTTGGGAAGATCTTCTCTAACCACTTCCTTTTCTTTAGTAGTTACTTTTTCCTTTTCGTTCATGCCGGCATCTATTTCTTTCTTAACGCTATCTTTTGCATCATTAAATTCCCGAACACCACGACCGATACCACGCATAAGGTCTGGGATTTTTCTGCCACCAAAAAATAGTAGTACAACCAGTAGGATTAATACCCACTCAGAACCACCAGGCATTGCCAATAATAAACCGGGATTTAGAAATAAAGAATGCATAAATGAAATTTGATGTCAAAGATACGTCATTAAATTTCCTTTAAAACTAAAGTGGATGATAAAAGTTCAACAGAAGCAAAAGTTATTTAATGTATCTGCCACATTTCGCTTTTCCATTGGCAGCTTCATACGGTGTGATTCCGCGGGCGCAGGATGCGGCCATAATGATTAATAATAGGTATAAAAGAATGTTTTTTTTCATTTAGGTGAATTTATTACAACCAGGGTGAAAGCAAGAATAAAAATAAAAAAACCGAAAAGCAAGTACTTTTCGGTTTTTTTATTAAAATTTTTATAATTATTTGATTCTTTTTTCTTTAATACGGGCACTTTTACCACTTCTTTCTCTTAGGAAGTATAACTTAGAACGACGCACTTTACCAACTTTATGAAGTTTGATGCTTTCTATATTGGGGGAAAATACAGGAAAAAGACGCTCAACACCCACACCATCGCTTATTTTTCGTACGGTAAATGTAGCAGTTCCGCCTTCACCTTGGCGTTTGATTACATCACCTTTAAAACTTTGGATACGTTCTTTATTGCCTTCTAAAATTTTATAATTAACAGTGATATTGTCTCCTGCTTTAAAATTAGGAATTTCTTTTTTTGAAGTGAGCTGCTCGTGCACAAAAGCGACTGCGTTCATAGCTTTTTTATTTTAGGATTGCAAAGGTAGCAATTTTTTTTTTAAATGTGGGTTGGAAATCTAATTCTTTTTTAAATATGAGCCTTTGGCCCCTTTTTTTGAATAGGGGTTACATTATCTGGCTACGTTTACAGCTCTTTTTTCCCGAATTACAGTAACTTTTATCTGGCCTGGATAGGTCATTTCAGTTTGTATCTTTTGGGCAATTTCGAAACTCAATTTGTCGCTTTCGCCATCAGTCACTTTTTCAGCTTCTACTATTACCCGCAATTCCCTTCCGGCTTGTATAGCATACGCTTTTTCCACGCCTGTATAGGTAAGAGCAAGGTTCTCGAGGTCTTTAATGCGCTGCAGATATTGCTGCATAATTTCTCTTCTTGCCCCCGGCCTTGCACCACTCATGGAATCACAGGCCTGTACCACCGGGCTTATTACATATTGCATTTCTACCTCATCGTGGTGGGCGCCTATGGCATTACATACAGCAGGGTTTTCACCATATTTTTCTGCCAGTTTCATGCCCAATAAAGCGTGGCTTAGTTCAGTCTCCTCGTCAGGAACCTTACCTATATCATGAAGTAGGCCTGCGCGCTTGGCAAGTTTGGCATTCAGCCCTAATTCTGCCGCCATCACCCCGCATAAATTCGCTACTTCACGGCTGTGCATTAATAGATTCTGGCCATAGGAAGAACGAAATCTCATTTTACCTACTATTCTTACTAATTCTTTATGAAGGCCGTGAATGCCTAATTCGATCACAGTTCGTTCGCCTATTTCTACAATTTGCTCTTCAATTTGTTTTCGTGTTTTTTCTACTACTTCTTCTATGCGAGCCGGGTGAATGCGCCCATCTGCTACTAATCGTTGTAGAGAAAGCCTGGCTATTTCGCGCCTTAATGGATCGAATGATGAAAGTATAATTGCTTCCGGAGTGTCATCTACTATCAAATCTACACCTGTGGCGGCCTCTATGGCTCTGATATTTCTTCCTTCACGACCAATGATGGATCCTTTGATCTCATCACTTTCCAAATTGAAAACAGTGATCGCATTTTCTATCGCCTGTTCGGCTGCGGTACGCTGAATGGTTTGAATAATGATTTTGCGGGCTTCTTTATTTGCCTTCACTTTGGCATCATCTATAATTTCTTGCTGAATACTCAGCGCCTGAGAGTTAGCCTCATTTTTAAGCGTTTCTATTAATTGTGATTTGGCCTGTTCTGCACTCAATCCGGCTACACCTTCTAATCTTTTAATATGTTCTTCCTGATGCTTTTCTAATTCTGTGCGCTTGATGTTTACAATTTCTGTCTGGCGGGTTAGGGTTTGCCTAATAGTTTCATTTTCTTTAAGCGATCGCTCTATCTGCTGATCTTTCTGATTGACCGATTGCTCCTTTTGTTTCAGTCGGTTTTCACTTTCACTTATTTTTTGATTGCGCTGAAAAACCTGCTTATCATGTTCAGATTTAAGCTGTACAAAATGCTCTTTTGCTTCTAACTGTTTTTCTTTTTTAAGTGTTTCTGCTTGTTTGCCGGCTTCCGACAGAATGGCTTGAGCTTGTTGTTCTGCAGTTTCAATTATTTGTTTTGTGTTTTTGGCAAATAAAATTTTGCCTAAAATAATTCCTGCAATGAGTGCTATTATTCCAACTATTATTGGGAGAAGTGATTCCATTTTTTTTCAAAATATTTATACGGTTCATGATCTTTTCACTTTTTATAAAAAAGTTTTTTCGCGTAGGCGAATAAACGAAGATAAAAAAAATGACTCAATTTCAATCCCTATAACTTGATAAATTGGGAAGAATGTATTGCTCATTCCCCCGTTTTGGGAAATTGGCGTGGGTTTACCGCCCCATGTTTCAAAAAGGATAGTGCAAATTGTTGCATAAATACGTTTTAAATAGCTTATTTAGGTAACACAATAAATCCCACCTAAATGGAATTTATTGTGCTTGTGTATTTAGCAATAAGCTTTAAATCTATAAATGAAGGCCTATCCCAATTTTAAATGAACGATTATAAGCGTCTAAACTTTTGGAAGCATCTATTTTTTGTAATCCGTAATCATACGATCCGGAAATATACAATCCATTTGTAAACTCATATCCAAGGCCTATGGTAACTCCAGCATCCCATTTATTAAATTGTGATGTTGCATCTATGGTTTTGTTGAGAAGGTTTACACCAAACACGCCTGCTGTAGTTTTGAGGCTTGCATTAGTAAGGTAAGATATCTGTGGCCCGGCAAATACCTGCAACCCTTCCAGTTTTGCTTTAAGCAATACAGGTACATCTATATAATTAGTTTGAAGAACAGCTTTGGCATCAGCACCAATAAAATTGAGGCCCTTAGGGCTAAAAGACCCGGAAAACTCATACCCCTTTTGGGAATACATAACTCCTGGAGCTAATGAAATGTTGGAGGCGATAGGTATATCAGCATTTAGCCCGGCATAGAAGCCAAGATGATTGCGTGTAGAAGCTATGCCATTTGTCAGATTTAATAGCCCATTTAAACTTTTGGCAGCATCACCCTGTACAGTTGAGTATGTTGCTCCAGCATCAATACCTACTTTAATGTTGGATTGGGCAAGCAAATTTTCTGAAACCAAAATAAGGGATAGAAGTAGAATTTTATTTTTCATATTTATTTTGTCCCGGATTTTAAAGCCGGTTCATAATGATGAGAAATAAAATATAGAAGGAAGATTAATTGCTAATCAGTAAGGTTTTGTTAAACAGCATGTGCCAGCTATTATTGCAAATAGATAGGCAGGCGGATATAAATTAATTTTGCTTTATGAAAACCTTTGCACAGAAGATCATAAAATTCAATAGCCAATTAGAATTTGATAGCGAATTGCCGGCAGGAATCAGGATTATGAATCCATTCAAAGAGAACAAAGATGCCGCTGAAATATCAAAGCAGTTTTATCAAAAATTTTATAGCGATACTAATAAGCGGCACCTTATTTTAGGCATTAACCCGGGGCGGTTTGGTGCAGGCGTTACAGGTATTCCTTTTACAGATACAAAGCGGCTCAGAGAGAATTGTGGTTTTGATTTTCCGGGCGTAAATACACATGAGCCTTCGGCAACATTTATTTATGAAATGATAGAAGCTTACGGAGGTGTGGAAAAATTTTATAGCTCATTTTATATTCATTCTGCCTTTCCCCTTGGGTTTACAGCTATTAATAAGAATGGTAAGGAGGTTAATTACAATTATTACGATAGTAGCGAGTTGTCAAATTCGGTATATGATGCGATTGTTAAGAATATTGAAATGCAAATAAATATGGGTGTGTTTACAGATGTATGCTTTTGTTTTGGCACAGGTAAAAACGAAAAATTTCTAAATAAAATTAATCTGAAGTATGGCTTTTTTAAAAAAATAATAGCGCTTGAGCATCCACGTTATATTATGCAATACAAATATTATTTTAGGGATAAGTATATTCAAAAGTATCTGGATGCTTTTAAAGTAATACAAACTGTGCATTCAAAATAGTTCAAATGGAAATTCAATTCGGCAAACGAAAAAAAAGTTGTTATACTACTTCCTTATCAAGCAATCTTTCCATCTTTATCAGGGCATCAACTATATCTTGTGATATTTCATTTTTATTTTCCTTTACCTCTGTCGCATACCAGATTAGCACCATTGAAATGTAATCCTGCATATCCTTTCCTGCAAATTGAGTTCTGAAGTCTATGATTTTGTCATTAATAGTTTTAAGTGTACTCCGGATTACTTCCTCGTCTTTGGCCAGAATTTTTATTCGATAGTTGCGATCGCCTATTACAATATTTAAAGGGATCAATGAATCTTTTTGCATGATCATTTGTTTAGATGGGCTATACAATGTTCAATAGCCTTAATATATTGATTGATGCTTTTTTCAAATCTTGCCTTTTCTTCTCCCATTAATGTTCCTGATGAGGATTTCAAAATATTTAATTGTTGCACCAAATTTTCATTGGAAGATTTATGATGATTATTTTCTTTTTCTTTTTCTTCCAACTGTGATTTAAGGCGTGTATTTTCTCTGGTAAGTACCTGATAGTTTTTGATGAGCGTCTTTAATTTAGCCTCAATACTTGCTATATGGTCATTTATATTATCCTGCATTTGTCCTTATGCTTGCATTTTGGTTTTTTTCCAGAGCGTGGATAATCTGTTGCATCATTTTATCTGTTTCCTTATCTGTCAGTGTTTTTTCTCTATCGCCAAATGTAAATGAAATGGCCAGCGATTTTTTTTCTTCACCTATTTTTTCGCCCTCATAAAAATCGAATAATTTCCAATCCTTTAGCTGAGAAATCTTTAAATTTTTAATTTCGTTTGTTATTTGCTGATAGGAGCAAGATTTGGGCAAAACCATGGAAAGATCGCGATGCACCTGTGGAAATTTCGATACAGGGGCATACTCCATTTTGTCATTAGCTCCAAGACTGAGTATTTTTTCCCAATCAAAATTGATAAAAAATACAGGTTGTTTTATAGAGAATATTTCAAGTTTGTTTTTTCTGATACTCCCTACTGTTGCTACAGTTTCTTCTGTTGCTTTGATGGAAAAACCTGGTGAAAGCCATTCATCGTCTTCGGAGTGAAATTGGTAATCTGCAATTCCTGCGATGGAAAAGATAGCATCACAAATTCCTTTAGCATAAAAAATATCTGCTTTCTTAGAGCTTTTATTCCATCCAGACCAAGAAGTGTCGCCGGTAATCAATAAACTAAAATTTTCTTTTTCAACATAACCTTCTTTCATCAGAAAGTAGGTCTTGCCAAATTCGGCAAACTTCAGAGATGCTTGTTGCCTGTTAAGGTTGTAAGCAATACTTTCCAATCCGGTAGGCACCATAGAAGGCCGCATTATATCGAGTCCTTCACTAAGGCTATTGATTATTTTTACAGAATGAAGTTGAGAGGTCTCTGAAAAATATTTGCTGTTAGTAATAGAATTGGTAAAAATTTCACTGAAGCCGTTGCCCGTGAGCCAGCTCCATATTTGATGTTTTCTATGGTCGGCAACACTGTTTTTCTCTAATGCAGGTGACATAGTGATGGCGGTAGGAATTTCTACCTGATCCAGTCCATCAATGCGCATGATCTCTTCAATGATATCTACCGGTAACTGTATGTCCGGATTGCTGAATGGAACTTGTACACAAAGGTCATCTGCACCTTCTTTTATTATTTTAAAATTCAGGGCTCTTAGAATATTTTTTACGGTTTCTGCATGATAATTTTTTCCACTGATCTTTTTTAAATAAAAATTGCTGAGGGTAATTTCGTGAGGTATTCTTGGCTGAGTATAAATATCGGTAAGGTCTTTTGATAATTGGCCACCAGTAATCTCTTGTATCAAAGCGGCTGCACGTTTTAAAACGGCTACTGTATTTTCTATATTTACTCCTTTTTCGAAACGGATAGCGGCATCTGTTCTTTGTCCATGGTTTACCAATGAGCGCCTGATAGCTGAGGCATTGAATACTGCACTTTCCAGAAAAATTTCTGTTGTTTGCGGTTGAACCCCACTATGTGCCCCGCCTATTATACCGGCAACGCAAAGTGGATTTTTTTCGCCATCACAGATCATTATATCATTTGAATCTAATTTTATTTCAGATCCATCAAGTATAGTAAAGGGTGTGCCCTGCGGAAGCTGACTTACTATAATTCTATTGCCTTTGATTTTTTGCGCATCAAAAGCATGTAGTGGCTGCCCTGTTTCATGTAAAATGAAATTGGTAATATCCACCACATTATTTATAGGTTTGAGGCCTATACTTTTTAATTTATTCTGTAACCACGTAGGGGATTCACTTATTTTTATTCCTGATATTTCAATTCCTGCATATCTTTCACAAAGCGCAGTTTCAACACTGATATCAATAGATTTTATATTGCTGCCTTCCTTGTAGTTTTTTCCAAGGGGAGTTAATACCTTAAATTCCTTTTTAAAATGATGCGACAAATAGGCACAAATATCTTTTGCTACTCCTATATGGCTCATTGCATCCATTCTATTGGGTGTAAGCCCTATTTCAAATACATAATCCTCATATACATCATAAATTTCTGAAGCAGGTATTCCAATCTTTGTTTTTTCAGGCAATACAATTATCCCTGCATGGCTTGAGCCCAAACCCAATTCATCTTCCGCGCACAACATTCCATTGCTTTCTACACCACGAATACTTACCTTATTGATTGTAAGAGAATTTTTTCCTTTGGGAAAAATAGTACTTCCAGGTAAGGCCACCACTACTTTTTGACCTGCCGCAACATTGGGTGCGCCGCATACAATGTTTAGTATCTTGTCTTCACTCACCTGCACTTCAGTAACCTTTAGCTTATCTGCATCTGGATGTTTTGTGCAGGAAACAACATAGCCGGTGACTACCCCTTCAAGATTGCCTTTTATTGATTCAAAATGTTCTATCTGCTCTACTTCAAGCCCCACCTGTGTAAGAATATCGCCAATTTTTATGGGATTCTCTATGATGTTTTTTATACTAACATCACCCGGCAGGTAGTCCATTAACCACTTATAACTAATCTTCATATTTTTTTAATATCTGCCAAAAATAATACACAATGAACGATGGGCAATAAAATTGAATTTTTTTATAACATATTTTATTCCGTCTAATAAGGCAAAAAGGTTATAGCTGAAATAATATGGGGTGTCAACTTGTGCAGTTTGCAGTGCTAAGTTTGCTACTTTTTTAAGTATTATCTGTAGGCTGAATTTATTGGATTATTTCAAAATTATTTTCTGGAAAATGATAGGCGTATGGTTGATAGATTTATCAAAATTGCCCCTTTGTATAGGCGACTTTAGGTACATTATTTTTTGAGTTATTCTGTTTTTTATTCTATTTTTTTTTGTTAACATCTCATTGTTTATAAAGGCGTATTTTATAAGTAAAATTTTTTTATTTTGTGGATAAGGCAGGTGTCAATGTGAATAGTCAATTGCAAGTATGTGAATAACAGTGTGAGCCAAAAAGGTATAAATATAGAAACTAATTCCTTTTTTAATATCACCGAATGTCCATTACCTTAGCCGCCCACATGACCAAAATAAACCTGATTTATTAAATAAAAATATAAAGTGACCTTACACAACAATGGATCTTACCAACCTAAATAAAGATAGAAAAGCAAGAAGAAAAACTGGCGCACCCGAAGTAGGAAGCCTTATGTATGGAAAGGTGCCTCCGCAGGCAAAAGACTTGGAGGAAGCTGTGTTAGGCGCTGTGATGCTCGAAAAAAATGCTTTTGATATTGTAGTTGAAATATTGAAACCTCAGTGTTTTTATGTAGAAGCACACCAACTGATCTTTAGTGCAATGCAGGGACTTCAGCAAAAAAATTCTCCGATTGATTTATTGACAGTAGTAGAAGAATTAAGATTAAGAGAGGAGCTTGAACTGGCAGGGGGTGCTTTTTATATTACAAAGCTTACCAATACAGTGGTTTCATCGGCTAATATAGAATTTCATGCAAGGATTATTCTTCAAAAATTTATACAAAGAGATCTTATAAGAATCAGTTCTGAAACAATAGGAGACGCTTATGAAGACAGTACTGATGTATTTGATTTGCTAGATCATGCCGAAAGTAAACTGTTTGAAATAACAAATAACTACTTAAAAAGGGACTATGCAAGTATTGACTCTGTGATTGTAAAAACTTTGCAGCGAATAGAAGACCTGCGTACCCGGCAAGATGAAATAACCGGCGTGCCCTCCGGCTTTGCCAAAATGGATCAATTAACTTTTGGGTGGCAACCAAGCGACCTTATAATACTGGCTGCCAGGCCATCTATGGGTAAAACAGCATTTGCATTAAACCTGGCACGAAATGCAGCATTGCATCCCACAAAGCCTACACCAGTTGCAATCTTCTCACTTGAGATGAGTGCCAGTCAGTTGGTACAAAGAATTTTAAGTGCAGAGAGTGAAATATGGTTGGAGAAAATTTCCAGAGGTAGGCTCGAAGAACACGAAATGGCTCAATTAAACAAAAAGGGGATCGAACGACTTATATCAGCACCTATTCATATTGACGATTCTGCTGCATTAAATATTTTTGAATTAAGAGCCAAATGCAGACGACTAAAAAATAAACATAATGTAGGCCTTATTATTATTGATTACCTGCAATTGATGAGTGGCACTGGTGAAAATAGAAATGCGAACCGCGAACAAGAAATAAGTAGGATATCGCGCGATCTGAAAGGCCTGGCAAAAGAATTAAATGTGCCCATAATAGCGCTAAGCCAGCTAAGCAGGGAAGTAGAAAAAAGAAAGGAATCCAATAAAATACCACAATTAAGTGATTTGCGTGAATCAGGTGCAATCGAGCAGGATGCAGATCTTGTAATGTTTTTATACAGGCCTGAGTACAATGAAATAACTACCAATGAAATGGGCGAGAGTACAAGAGGGCTTACTCATGTAAAAATTGCAAAACACAGAAATGGGCAATTAGATACGATTAATCTCAAAGCACTTTTACATATTCAAAAGTTTGTAGATAGTGATGAATTGAATATCGAAGAGGCATTTCCTAAAGGAGGTAATTGGAAGTCAGTAAAGGATGCAGATGAGCAAGGGGCTCGTCTTTATATTCAAAAAGGTAGTAAAATGAATGATGGTGAGTTTGATGATGAAACTCCTTTTTAATGGATTAACCCGGCAATAAGGTATTATTATGCAGTCGCATTTTTTTTTCTTGAACCATATTCCTCAAACTGATCATGTTATTTTGGATGAGGCATCTTCTCACCATTTGTACAGAGTGCTAAGAATGATGGCAGGAGAAAAAATAGTGCTCACCAATGGCAAAGGGATTCTTGCAGAAGCAATCATTACTACACCTCACAAGTCCAAAAGCGAAATTCAGATTCTGGAACAAAAAGAAATTCCTTTTATCCTGCCATCGGTTACCATTGCCATTTCACCTATCAAGAATGTTTCAAGGTTTGAGTGGTTTATAGAAAAATGCTCTGAATTGGGTATTCAAAAAATTATTCCAATCATTTGTGACCGCACAGAGAAGATTAACTTCAAGCAAGAGCGGCTACTCAATATTCTCAAAAGTGGCTTATTGCAAAGTAAGCAGGCTTGGATGCCGGAACTTTTGCCTACTGAAAGGTTTAAAAATATAATGAGCCACCTATGCGAAAAAAAGCGATTTATAGCTCATTGTAATCCAGACGAAAATAAAATATTAATACCATGCAATTTGAAAAAAGAAGAATCCCGAATTATTTTGATAGGGCCTGAGGGCGATTTTTCTGATGAAGAAATAAATATTGCTAAATCAAATGATTTTATGGGCGTTTCACTTGGCCCTTCTGTATTAAGAACAGAAACCGCAGGCATTGCTGCTGCGGTTCTCTTGAGACAAAGTCATTAATTTTTATTTTAATCTTCTTTTACTACCAATCTGAATCCATTTCCGTGAATATTTACAATTTCGAGATTGCTGTCACTTTTCAGGTATTTTCTAAGCTTGGCAATGTAAACGTCCATACTACGACCATTGAAATAGGTGTCGCTACCCCAAATTCTTTTCAATGCATTCTCCCTGGGCAATAAATCGTTTTTATATTCCGCAAGCATTTTTAGTAATTCATTTTCTTTGGGTGATAGCGTTTGCACTTCGTCATCCACAGAAAGCTGCCTAAGTCTTGGATTAAAATGATACTTTCCAAGATCATACTCAGCATTGGCTTCTTCTTTATGCAATTCTTCATTTCTTTTAAGAATGGCTTTTATTTTGTGTAATAATACATCGCTGTCGAAGGGCTTAGTTATATAATCGTCTGCCCCCAGCTTATATCCTTTGATTATATCTTCCTTCATTGTCTTTGCAGAAAGGAAAAATAAAGGCATATCAGGATCTACATTTCTTATTTCTTCTGCTACTGTAAAGCCATCCATATTGGGCATCATTACATCTAACAGGCATAAGTCAAACTTTTCTCTTTGGAAAGCAGCTAATCCAAGCCTTCCATCACGCTCAAGCACTATATCATAATCATTCAGTTCAAGGTAATTTTTTAAGACCATTCCAAGATTTGGGTCATCTTCGCAAATAAGAATTTTTGGCTTTTTACTTTCCATTTTGTTTAAAATTTATTTAAGATAAAGATATTTACAATTTATTAGAATTCTTTTACATAATTAATGCCATAATCAATTACGTTAAAAATCAACTTTTAAAAGTTAACACAAACCTATTTTTTAAATTGTACTCATTACCTTAGGTTAAAAAACAAAGATGCCAGATAAAAATGATTTTGTAGCAGCCATGAAAGCGGGCTATACCTTTAAAGGTGAAACCATTAAAATTGGTGCGGGTATTTATAATGGCGAGGTCTTTCCCGAAGCGGAAATACTATTACCACTTGCTACTATGAACAGGCATGGATTGGTAGCAGGGGCAACCGGAGGAGGTAAAACAAAATCTTTTCAATTGATAACTGAGGGTCTTAGTGATGCCGGGGTACCGGTATTATTGTTGGATATAAAGGGCGATCTCAGTGGTATAGCCGAAGCGGGCACTATCAATGATAAAATAAAGGACAGATACCAGAAATTGAATATGGAATATAAGCCGGCCTCATTTCCTGTAGAGTTTCTTTCATTAAGCAATCAAAAAGGGGTGAAATTGCGTGCCACGGTGTCAGAATTTGGCCCGATACTCATTTCTAAAATTTTAGGATTAAATGATACACAGGGTGGAATAGTAGCAATGATATTCAAATATTGCGATGATCATCAATATCCGCTACTTGATCTGAATGATTTTATTAAAGTATTACAGTACATCACCAATGAAGGGAAAGCAGAATTACAACAATCCTATGGCGCCATTTCTACTGCAAGTACTGGTACTATTTTAAGAAAGGTGATAGAATTGCAGCAGCAAGGCGCTAACCAGTTTTTTGGCGAAAAAAGTTTTGAAGTTGATGATCTCATGAGGTTTACAAGAGACCAGCGTGGTATCATCAGTGTATTGAGGGTAATGGATATACAGGATAAACCCAAGCTTTTCTCAACTTTTATGCTTCAGATGTTGGCTGAGCTATACGCCACCTGCCCTGAAGTGGGAGATGTAGATAAACCTAAACTAGTCATTTTTATAGACGAAGCTCATTTGATTTTTGAAGAAGCCAATAAAGCATTGTTAGATCAAATTAATACTGTGATTAAATTAATCAGAAGTAAAGGAATTGGAATTTATTTTTGTACACAAAATCCTAAAGATGTACCTGCCAGCATCTTGGGCCAGTTAGGACTAAAGATTCAACATTCCCTTAGGGCCTTTACAGCTATTGACCGGCAGGTAATAAAGCAAACAGCTCAAAACTATCCCGAAACAACTTTTTATAAAACTGAAGATTTAATTACACAATTGGGAATTGGGGAAGCCTTGGTCACCTTATTAAATGAAAAGGGGATTCCGACACCACTGGCGCATGTAATGATGTGTACGCCCAAAAGCCGTATGGATGTACTTACTGATGATGAAATTGTGGCCATTGTAAACCAATCGCAATTGGTAGCTAAATACAATAAAGTGATAGATAATGAGAGTGCATACGAAATATTAACTGCAAAACTAAGCGATGCAGCAGCAAGCCCTACCAAGGCTACAGGAGCCAATAAGGAAGTAAAGCCTGAACCATCCACACTTGAAAAAATTACTAATAATACTGTGGTTAAGAGCATGTTACGCACGGTGGGCAATACCATTGTGCGTAGCCTGCTGGGTTCTTTAGGCCTTGGCGGAAAGAGTAAATCATCAAAAAGCCGGTATTAATTGTACTTCAATTCTTTAGAACCGATTACTCAATAAAATCTACATTTTTAGATATAAAACCGCATTATTATAATGCCACTTAATCAAAGCTATTTGGAGGGTAGGTGTCTCACTCTTATCTTCGCAATGGTTTTTCATAGGATATTGGATTTTAAAGCGGGGCTAGATTTCCATCTGGGTCCCCTTTTTTTTTGAGCCTAACTGATTACATACAGTTTTTACCATCTACATGCTGCTTTCCACATTTTTCAAAGAAATTAATCCTTCAGAAGTTACATTGAGAATATTCTCCTCTTGTAAAAAATTGAAAACCTTATCAAATTTTATTTTATTGGTAAATCTGATTTTTGCCATTAAGTCATCCAAGGTAATTTTCTGAGATGCTGCCAGCCTGATTGCTTCGCTAATGGATTGAAATTCACTTTGGCTTAATTCATTTTTTTTGTTTCCTATACAATTATCGCATACTCCACATGGCACTGCTTTTAAATCATTAAAATAAAAAGATATAAACTGGCTTCTGCATTTAGATTTTTCTATTGTAAAATTTACCATGGTGGTTATTCTTTTTTCGAAAGCTTTTTTTCGCTCATGGATGCCTCTTTCATTGAGATATAATTCACTTGTCTTTACCCTGTTCTGTTTAAAAATGATCTGCGGTTTATCTTTTTGAGGGGTATAATCAATTAATTTCATTCGGTTAAGTGCTTGCAGGCTTTCCAATGTATCAGCCAAAGGCAAAGAAATAAAATGGGAAAGTTGAGTTTCATCAATGGCAGATGGAAAATCTAATATACCATCGTAGAGGCGCAATAATCCTTTTATTACCGGTTCGTAGGCGAGGTAATTTTTCTGTATAGTTTCTAAATCATTTTTGCTGGCGGTGAAAATAACCGTGGCGGGGGCAAAATATAATTCGCTATAGTTTAAGATATTTTCCTGCTCAAGTATTTTCAAGGTATTGTTAACCTGAGAGGCTTCGAGTTTAAAGTTTTTTACAAAGGTATTAATGTCAAATTCAAATATTTCCTCTTCACCGGTACCAGACGGAATCTGAAAATAATTGCAAATGGCTTCATATATTTTTCTGATGGTAGCAATAGGTGGAAATTTTATTTCAGGCTTCTTTTTTAATTGCTGCAATTCAGCATCATTGAAAAACAATACAGCATAGGATTTTTTGCTATCCCTGCCGGCTCGGCCGGCTTCCTGATAGTAATATTCAAGCGTTTCCGGCACATCATAATGAATCACAACTCTTACATCAGCCTTGTCTATTCCCATTCCAAATGCATTGGTACAGCACATGATGCGTGTTTGATCTTTGATCCATTCGTCTTGTTTTCTGTTTCTTTCTTTATTGCTTAATCCAGCATGATAAAAATCTGCATTAATACCTTGGGCATTTAAAATATCTGCAACGTCTTTAGTTCTTTTTCTGCTTTTACAATAAACAAGGCCGCTACCGTTTACTTTTTGAAGAATAGAAATTAATTTTTCTTGGCGAGAGGATGTTTTAAAAGCGCTGTATGAGAGATTGGGCCTTGCAAAAGATTGTTGAAAAGTATTGCCATCCTTAGCAAAAAGTAATTTGGCTCTAATGTCTGCTTGCACTTCGGGTGTAGCAGATGCGGTAAGTGCCAGTATTGGGATATGAGGAAAGAAAGATCTGATGGCGGCAATGTTTAAATAGGCTGGCCGAAAGTCGTAACCCCATTGTGAAATACAATGAGCTTCGTCTATTGCTATCAGGTTTATGGACAAGGATGGGAGATATTCGAGGAATAGGGCGCTTTCCAATCTTTCTGGTGAAACATATAGAAATTTATAATTGCCGTATAAAGCGTTATTCAGTGTCTTTTTTACCTCAATAAAATTCATTCCGGAATGAATTAAAAGGGCATAAATACTTTTTTCTTTCAGGTGGTGTACCTGATCCTTCATCAGGGCTATAAGTGGGCTAATTACCAGGCAAATACCTTTTTTTGATAATGCCGGCACCTGAAAGCAAACTGATTTGCCGCCTCCCGTTGGCAAAAGTGCAAGCGTATCTTTCCCTTCCAATACAGATTCTATAATCTCTTTTTGCAATGGCCTGAAGTGGTCATACCCCCAATATTTTTTAAGAATTTCTTCCATAGAAAAAAATCAGATAAGGACAAATTTAGCTCTAATACAAGTTTAATTTTTTACTATTGCCTGTACTATTTAAAGTAACTGATTAAATTTACCTATTCTTAGTAAATAATTATGGAAATAGTTTTTGAACTGGCAGAGATAGATGGGGCTGTCAAGGAATTTTTAAATGTGCTTCAAAATATTAGAGTTGTTACTTTTAGCGGTGAACTGGGGGCTGGCAAAACAACCTTTATCAAACAACTATGTAAAGCTTTGGGTGTAACAGACGAAGTAAGCAGCCCTACTTTTTCAATTATTCAGGAATATTTTTCTTTGGAGAATGGAGTGATTTATCATATAGATCTCTATAGAATTAAAAATGAAACAGAGGCTTTAAATGCAGGGGTAGAGGATTGTGTAGATGGCAGGCATTGGTGTTTTGTAGAATGGCCGGAAAAAGCATCGGGCATATTTCCAGCAGAAACCGTATTTGTTAATTTGCATATAATGGGTGAAAATAAAAGAAAAATGATTGTAAATCTTCCCAAATAAATAATTAGTTTTATAATACATTTCAATAATCTTATGTCGTCCTCGAAACCATTTGTATCACCTTCCTTCACCTATGAAACGCTTGAAGAAACATTGGATATAAAGCCCAAGGGTGTTGAGTTGCAGATTGGAATACCCAAAGAAACTTCATTTCAAGAAAATCGAATAGCCCTTACTCCAGAAGCCATCAGAGTACTGGTAAGTAATGGGCACAAGGTAGTAATAGAACGTGGAGCAGGAGAAGGAGCCAGTTATTCCAACAATGACTATAGCGAAGCAGGCGCAAAAATCGCTGATCATAAAAAGGAAGTATTTGAATGTGGTATTCTGGTGAAGAGTGCGCCGGTATGTGAAATGGAATTAGATCTATTAAAGCCCAACCAATTTATCATTTCGCCCATTCATTTTACCACAGTGAAAAGAGAGGTACTTGAAAAAATGATGGAGAAAAAAATTACTGCATTAAGTTTTGAGAACTTAAAAGATGATAGTGGTAACAATCCTATTGTACGAAGTATGAGCGAGATAGCCGGAAGTGCTGTAATGTTGATTGCTGGCCAATATTTAAGCAATGCTAACAATGGTAAAGGAATATTAGTAGGCGGTATATCTGGCATTCCGCCTACAAAAGTCATTATAATAGGAGCAGGTATAGTAGGCGAACAAACCACCCGAACTGCTATGGCCATGGGGGCAAGTGTAAAAGTTTTTGATAATAGTATATACCGGTTAAAAAGGTTGCAGAATAATGTAGGAATGCGTGTGTTTACCTCTGTTATAGAGCCGGGTATTTTATCAAAACAATTAAAAACTTGCGATGTGGCTGTAGGCGCCTTATCGGCAAATGGAGGCCGGACCCCTCTGGTGGTAACTGAAGAAATGGTAAGCAGAATGAGGCCTGGAAGTGTGATAGTGGACGTGAGTATAGACCATGGCGGCTGCTTTGAAACAAGCCATATCACTACTCATGCATCTCCTGTTTTCAAAAAATATGATGTGATTCATTATTGTGTACCTAACATTCCAAGTGGATTTGCACGTACAGCATCACAAGCTATCAGCAATGTATTGATGCCACTGATGCTGGAGATGGCAGATGAAGGCGGGTTTGAAAACTTAGTTTGGTATAAGATGAATACGAGAAGTGGAATTTATCTTTTCAAAGGCTCGCTTACAAATTTTTATCTCAGCGAGCGCTTTGATCTTAAATTTACCGATCTTAATTTATTGATTGCAAGCAGGCGGTAGGGAAACCGTGTTATAGTTGACTTTTAAAGCCTTATACTTAGCTTTCTTAAAATATAGTATGCTTGGCTAAATGCCTCATTAGCCATTGTTTATTGTTCTTCAAAGTAAACTCTTTTTACTCTGCCAGAAATCCCGGTCATAATCTCATAGGGGATTGTTTTTATCCATTTTGCTAATTTTTGTATTGGTAATTTCTCACCAAATACAATCACTTCATCACCTTCACGTACATTTTTTATTTTAGAAATATCAAGAATGGTCATGTCCATACATACCTTGCCTATTACGGGCGCCAGTTGATTGTGTACGAGCATTTTTCCTGTGCCTTTACTGAAGCGCCGTGAATATCCATCTGCATAACCTATTCGCACGATTGCGATAGTTGTTTCTTTTTTTGTAATTGTATCGCCTCCATACCCGATTGATTCACCGGTTTTTATTTTTTTTATCTGGCTGATATGGGTACGAAGTGTATTTGCATTTTCCAAATGTGATAGCATTTTTTTATCAGAATCAATTCCATAAAGGCCAATACCTAACCTCACCATATCCATTTGCAATTGAGGGTACAAACTAATAGCGGCAGTATTAGCAATGTGCACATCAAAGGAATAGGAAATATGTTTTTTTATTTTTTGAATCAATCTTTTAAAGAGGGCAAACTGCGTAAGCGTAAAAACCTTTTTGGATGGATCATCACTTGCAGCAAGATGCGAAAACACACTTTTAATCTTTACTGATTTTTGGTTTTCAATGAGCTTGCAAAAAGCTTTCACCTCGTTAGGCATTAATCCCAACCGGTGCATTCCGGTATCAATTTTTACATGGATGGGTTGCTCAAATAATTGTGCTGAATGAAGAAAGGAAATATATTTTTCCATCAGGCTAATAGAAAATATTTCCGGCTCTAATTGATATTTGATTAAGATATTAAAAACACTTTCATCTACATTCATCACCATTATAGGTAGCGTAATCCCTGATTCTCGAAGTGCAACTCCCTCATCAGCATAGGCCACGCCCAAGTAATCTGCTTTATGAAATTGCAAAACAGATGCAACTTCATTACTACCACTACCATAGGCAAAAGCCTTGACCATAACCATTATTTTCGTTGTTGGTCTTATTTGGCTTTTATACACTTTTAAATTATGGGCTATTGCTTTAAGGTTGGTTTCTAGTACTGTCTGGTGTACTTTTTTTTCCAAAAGCGAACTTAATTTTTCAAGTTCAAATGTACGTGCCCCTTTAATGAGGATGATTTCATCTTGAAAATGAAGATTTGAAAAGTTATCAATCAATTCCGCGGTTGTTTTATAAAAGTGGGTTTCGTTTAAAAAATGAAAGGCCTTTTTATTTTTGATCATCTTGGGGCCAAGGCCTATCAGGCGGTCAATTTTTTTATGTTTTAAAAGAGTGGCTACGAGCTTAAATAATTTATTTTCATTAATGCCGGCTTCCAGAATATCAGAAAGGATTACGGTATGAAGCGCATGTTGTTTTTGTTGATTTAAAAAATCAAGAGCAATGTTTAAAGAATCCAAATCATTACTATAACTATCATTAATGATAGTGCAATGGTTGATTGCAGGAATTAGTTGAAGCCGCATCTCTATTGAGGTCAAATCTTTAAACCGGCTGAAGATTTGCTCCTGTAGCGGGAATAATAAGAGCGCGGCACACCAGCAGGTAATGGCATTTTCTATGGAAGCCTTATCGGAAAAAGGAATGGAAATAGCCAAGTGCTCTCCCTTAAATATTCCGTTAATTATTGTCTTTTCATTTACCCCAATTATTTTGATGATCTGTAGGGTTGCCTTCTTTTTACTACTCCAGGAAAATAATTGCAGTTGTGGCCGTTTCCTTTTTAAGTTACGCATTTCTGTTTCCACTTCATCGTCATCACTTCCATAAATAACTGTTTGGGCTTCATTGAATAAAATTAGTTTCTCTCTGATCTTTTCTTTCCTGTTTTGAAATCCTTCATCATGTGCATTGCCAATATTTGTAAGTATTCCGATTTTAGGCTGGATAATTTTCCGAAGGGTTTGCATTTCATTGGGCTGTGAAATACCTGCCTCAAAAATAGCGAGGTCAATACCTGTAGGGGTATTAATAACGCTTAATGGAACACCAATTTGAGAATTATAACTTCGGGGGCTTCTATATATTTTTACCTGTGATGATAGTAAAAAATTGAGCCATTCCTTTACGATCGTTTTGCCATTGCTGCCGGTTATTCCGATCACTTTGGTGGATGCTAACTCTTTACGATGTGAAGCCGCTAATTTTTGCAAGGCTGAGATAACATCCTTCACAACAACAAAATTTGCATCATTAAAATTTGAAAATTTTATTTGATTGTTATTCGTAACAAAATTTCTTACTCCGGAATTATAGAGTGAGGGGATTAAGTCACTCGCCTTGCGGGTGTGGGTATCAATAGCAAAAAAAATAGTTTGCTTAGGAAAAGAAATTTTACGGCTATCCAGAGATAGGTATAAGGGGTCATTAAAACCCTCTTTTCCCTTTTTCCATTCTCCATGAGTAATCTTAACTACCTGAGGTAATGAATATGGAAAACTTGCTGTCAACTTTGTTGGTTTTTCAGAGCTTGATTATTTTTATATATTGAAAAAAGTATTGACCCACCAAGGCATAAAACGATGGCTCCTAATGAAACTCCAATGTGAAGGTGAATGCCAAACCAAGATACAAGCATTTTTAAGCCTATAAAAATTAATACAATGGCAATTCCTTCTTTCAGATATTTAAATTTTTCGACAGCACCCCTTAAGAGAAAGAATAAAGATCTTAAGCCTAACACAGCAAATATGTTAGAAGTATATACCACCATTTTATTTTGAGTAATAGCAAATACTGCGGGGATAGAATCTAAGGCAAAGACGAGGTCGGTAGCGGCTAACATGATCAGCACTACAAAAAGCATGGTATAATGTTTTTTGCCATTCAGTTTAATGGTAAACTTGCCACTGCTGCTATCTGGTGTAAGGGGTAAAAATTTGTTTAATAATTTAAAAACAAAATTTTGCTTAGGGTCAAATTCCTCATCAGTATTTACAAAAAACATTTTCAGGCCGGTATAAACAAGGAATGCCCCGAAGACATAGAGAATCCAATAAAAGCGATCTATCAAGGCTATGCCTATAGTGATAAAAAAGATGCGTAAAATAATGGCCAATAATATGCCCAACAATAATACCCTGTTGGCATGCCTCTCCGGTACATTGAAATATGAAAAAATGAGAATAAATACAAAAATATTATCAATGCTTAATCCCCATTCCATCAGGTAGGCAGCAATGTATTCCAAGCCTATTTGCTTGCCATCTTCAAACCATACAAAGACAAAAAAGCCAAGCCCCAGTACAACCCAAAACAGCGTTTGAAAAAAAGCTTGCCTGATAGAGATGGTATGAGCCTTTCGGCTCAATAGGCCAAGGTCGAAAATAATAGCGCCTACCAGCAAAATCCCAAACACTAAATAGCTCCATTCAGTAGGTGTCATAATATATTATTCAATTTATCCAAAGATAATGCTGATTGAGCATTCTCACTTTTTTTGCATGGCGCATTAGGTTTACCCTAAATTATTTTTAATGGATAGGTAAAGTATTTTTTTACAAAGCTGCTAAGGTGCAAAGGCTAAGAGATGAAATGCCAGAGCAAAACAAATATATATTTTCCGAAAAATCTTTGAGTGATTCCTTTTTACCTATTTATACAATTAAAGAAAGACTGGATTAAATAGTATATTTTCTTTTTCTCACAAGTTGATAAATGAATCCAAATAGTAGTAAAAGAATTACTGGAACTACGAGATTAATAACTTGCCATAAAGTCTTCTGTTCTGAAACCTTTTTTGTATCTAATAACCTTAAGGTAAAGTTTTTTGACTTTGCTTCCATCAGACCACCTTCATTGATCAGGTATTCAATACAATTTTCTACAAATTGCCTATTGGCAAATTGATATTCGTATTGGCTTCCGATGGTGTATGGATTTACTCCCATGGGTAGTGGTTGATTTTTATAGGTTGCGTTCAACACGATATCACCATCAGATACTATGATCATTTTATTTTCATTCACATTTTCTGCTACAAACGGCGATCCATAAGATGCAAGACTGTCTTGCTGTTGGCGGCCAATTCGATTTTTATAAAGAGATGTAAACTTTCCCTCCAGTAAAACAGCTACCGGGATATTCCTTTTATTATAGGCAGCATTGTCCGGGCTATTTTTGTTTTCTTCACCACTGATCAGTGCAGGCGCTTCAAGCGTTCTGGAATTTGCAGAGGAGTGTAAGAGGATTGTTTTTTGAATTCCGGGTGAAGCCACAGTATCTATTGAATTTACAAATTTGGCTGCTACCAATCCCAAATTTTTATTGATAGGATTATTTTGATCCGATTCAAAAAGCGGAAAATAATTCCAGTGTAAAAATTCAAATTGTTCTTTCCCGTTTACACTAAAAGGCAAAAAATCACTTTGAAGATCCATTACCAGATCTGGATTGATGCGTACTCCAAATTTAAACAACAAATCTTCCAGTTGTAAATTACGATCATACGCTATCACCTGATTTTTCAATTGAAGGCTATCCATTTCTGCTTCAAGCCTATCAGCAAACATTAAGAGTTTGCCGCCATGCATTACATACTGATCTATTTTTAATTTTTCCTGATCAGAAAACCCTATAGTAGGTTTTACTACAATCATCAATTTAAATGTATCCGGAATCACAGGCTCTTGCTGAAGATTCATGGTGAAAAGAGAATAGTTTTTTTTCAAAACATTTTCTATGAGGTCATATACATTATCGCCCGCAGGTTCCCCATTTCCTGTTGCGTATGCTACCATTGGTTTGTGTGTAGCCATGGAGCGTTGTAGGGCACTGGCAAACTGATATTCCAGCATAGATTCAGAAGTGTTCAGCTCTTGGGGGGTTATGGCGGGCGGCCCTGTATAAAGATTGGCAACTTCCCACTTATTGTTAGATTGTACCAAGGCTGCACAATATAAGTATTGTGATTGCTCGCCTTCCTTTAATTGTACTTTTAAATTGATGGGCGCTATCCCGAGCGAAGCGAGGGTATCTGCATACGATCTGTTCGTTTCGCCAATCTTTTCATTTGCATTTATAAATTGAAAATGAATATTGCCGTGTGAGCGTTCCTTAAATTCCTGAAGCATGTCCTTGGTGCTATTCTCTAATTTCTTAAACCCTGAGGGTAATGAGCCGTTTAAAAAAACCAATACCTGAACAGGCTCTTTAATATTGTTTAGTAATTTCTTTACTGGCTCTGTAAGAGTAAATCTTTTTTCATTGGTAAGGTCTATTCTTTGATGAAATAAAGAGGCCATAAAATTTAAAAACAATAAAATAATCAGTACAATTATCCAATACCCTTTTTTGATTTTTGATTGTGCCATTATTTTTTTCCCTTTTTAGCATTAAGATTCCTTTGTGTAACAATAAGGAAAAAATAAATAAGACTGAAGAAGTAGATAAGGTCGCGAGAGTCAACAACACCGCGGCTAATACTTAGGTAATGAAAATTAATACCGGCCATTTCTATATAATAATCTGCATTGCCGGTAAATACCGGAAGCTTACTCAAAGAAGAAAACCCAAAGTATAAAAGCAGGCAGGCAAATACACTAATAAGAAATGCTACAACGGAATTATCAGTAAGGCTTGAGCACCAGGTACTGATAGCTGCAAAAACGGAAGCAAGAAGGAAAAGCCCTAAATAAGAACCTGCAATACTACCGCCATCTAATGCACTGGAGGCCGATAATGCTTGCAATGTTATGACATATAAGTAGGTAGGAACAATGCTTATGAAAATGATAAGAAGAGCTGCCAGATATTTACCCCAAACTATTTGCCACCCTGTAAGTGGTTGTGTACTCAGAATTTCAAATGTGCCTGTTTTAAATTCATCGGGAAATATGCGCATGCACAGTGCAGGAATTAAAAATGCCAAAACCCAAGGGGCAAAATCAAAGAAAGAGCTGAGTGTTGCATATCCAAAATCGAAAATATTGCTATCCTTTAAGATAAACAAGTATAGGCCATTTACAATCAAAAACAGAGCAATAGCCATATAGCCGGTAAGGCTACTAAAAAATTGATTAATTTCTTTTCTAAAGATTGCAGTCATGTCTTAAACCGGAAAAATAAATAAAAACTTTTGATAATTTTTTTTTGATTTACTTTAGTGTAAAATTTACACATCTATTTAACTATTAAAAATTTACGCCATGAAAAAACTTTACTTAGGATTTTTTTGTTTGCTGAGCTTCGGTTGTTTTGGCCAGCAGGTATTTAATGGAAATGGAAAAACCGGTTATGGTGGGGTGATTGGTACAGGTAGTTTATCTATCAATGACAATGGGACTTCGCTTACATTTATTCTTACCAAGGGCACAGCGTCACTGAATGATGCTATGGTAATCTTTGTAGATACCAAAAGTGGTGGTTTTGCTTCCACATCAGGGTTTACCGATGAAGCCGATGGGTTACGTAAGGCCATCAGTGGATTGCAAACACCTGACCGGGCCACTCTAAATTTCCCTTCAGGTTTTTTGCCGGACTATGCTATTGCAATGGATCAGGGCTTTGCAGGAATATGGGAATTGGTAAATGGAGGATCGCATACCTATATTAATAGCGCTAACCTTACGCCTACCGGCAATCCTAATTCGGCTACCTATACCTTTACTGTTTCCAAAGCAGATATAGGGCTTACAGGAGATATTGTTTTTAAATTTCTTGCTACTTATGGAAGCGAAACCGGCTATCGGTCTAATGAATTTATTGGTGATGCCGGCCCTACCAATAATCCTGATAACACAGCTTATACTGCTACTTCATTCCTAAGCTACGTAAGCGCATTGCCTGTATCTATTACTTATTTCAATGCGCAATCAAATGGCAGCAATGTAATTTTAAAATGGGGTGTAGCACAAGAAAGTAATATATCCAAGTACAGTATTTTGCACTCTACCGATGGTACCAATTTTAGTGAAGCCGGAACAGTAGCATCACAGGGAAATACTGCAGCAGAGAGAGAATATTCTTTTACTGATAACAATCCAGGCCGTGGCAGCAACTACTATAAATTATCTGTAATCAATAGAGATGGTAGTGTGAATATGTCAAAAACTATTAATGTAAAGATGGTATCTCCATTAAAATTCAAAACATTTATAAATGCCAGTCATGAATTGGTAGTAGATGTACAGGATATTGCAAAAAATAATTTTGATATTAAGATTTATAATATGTCGGGGCAGCAGGTTTACTCAAATCAATTAATACACTCTGGCACCGATCAAGTTTATAAATTTCCACTTGGAAATAAATTGCTTCCGGGAATTTATACATTACAGATTTATTCATCTGTTGACAAATTTGCCCAGATGATAATGATAAAATAATTATTTTTTGTGTGATGCAGCGAATTGAGAAATGATTTTGTCTAAATCATGTCAAAAATATCTTGCTTTTTAATGAAGCAACAATTTACTATGGCATAGGCCCTTTAAAAGGCCAACTTTTTTACCAAAATGAACTGCGAAGAACCCCTTGAATAAAGGGGTTTTTTATTTGCTGGTAATGCCATTAGGTACAGTAAAGTATTTTAACCCGGAACTGGTACTGGAAAAAGTAAATGAAGAAAATTAAAACAAGGTTTTGTTGAGTACTGTGTATGAATTACTTATACTCCAAAACTTTCGCCACAGCCGCAACTTCTGCTGGCATTAGGATTATTGAAAAAAAAGCCTTTTCCATTGAGGCCATCGCTATATTCTAGCGTAGTATTTACGAGATATAAAAAACTTTTAAGGTCTGTTACCAATTTTATTCCCTTATCCTCAAATTCCTGATCCATTGGTTTTTTAATATTGTCAAAATCCATTTTGTAACTAAGCCCGGAGCACCCGCCACTTACTACGCTCACCCTTACAAAATAATCGGAAGCAGAAAATTCCTTTTCCTCCATTATTTGTTGAACCCTACTCTTTGCTTTATCACTTATAAAAATCATTTTCTTATTCCTTTTATGTCAATTTAAAATCTATTTACATAGCCTGCTATTACTCTATGATAGAGGTAATGATAGGCTTTATTTTATTCTTTCTACACATTCACTTACATATTTTATAGCAAAATCAATTTCCTCTTTTGTATTGAACCTTCCAAGGCTAAACCTGATGGAACTCTTTGCCTCATACGCTGAAAGCCCCATAGCTCGTAATACATAAGATGGCTCTAACGTGTCAGAAGTGCAGGCTGATCCGGAACTGACTGCTAATTTCTGAGTTAGCAAAGGTAATAATTGCTCGCTGGCGGTTTTGTTAAATGAGATATTGCTGGTATTGGGTGTTCTTAGTGTATTGCCGCCGTTTATGGTTATGTCTGATTTCTTTATTTCTTGCTCAAAATAATCGCGTAGCAAGGTTATTTTCCTGCTCTCTTCCGCTAAGGTTTTATTGCATATTTCGCTAGCTTTACCTAAGCCTACAATTCCCGGAACATTTAATGTGCCACTGCGCAATCCTCTTTCATGGCCACCGCCATCTATTTGAGAAATCAGCCGTACACGTGGGTTTTTTCTTCTCACATAGAGCGCACCTGCACCTTTGGGCCCATACATTTTATGGCCTGATAGAGATAATATATCAATTTGATCCTTGAGCACATCTACTGAAACTTTTCCTACGGCCTGTGTTGCATCAGAAAAAAAAAGGATTCCCTTTTCCTTGGCTACTTCACCTATTTCTTTAATATTTTGAATGACTCCTGTTTCATTATTCGCATACATAACACTTGTGAGTACGGTACTTTTTCTTATTTTTTGTTTAAGTTCATTTATATCAATCAGCCCATTTTTATTTACATGCAGATAGGTTATTTCTGCTCCCATTTTCTTTAGATGGGAGCAAGTATCCAATACGGCTTTGTGTTCTGTACATACTGTGATTATATGGTTTCCTTTAGAAGAATACAACTCAAATACACCTTTCAATGCAAGATTGATACTTTCGGTAGCGCCGGAGGTAAAAATTATTTCATTGGGCTCACACCCTATCAGTGCCGATGTTTGCTTACGCGCTACGTCCACAGCCTGCTCGGCTGCCCACCCGAAGGAATGGCTTTTGCTGGCAGCATTTCCATAAGTTTTTGTAAAAAAGGGGAGCATTGCTTCCATCACATGATGATCCACACAGGTAGTGGCATTGTTATCCATGTAAATGGGTAGGGCATACATGATGCAAATTTACTTCGTTTGCCCTGATAAAAGAGTAGTAGATATATTGGCGTCTCTTTGTATAATATCGCATTACCTTTAAATTTGATAATGAAAATAATATCTAATGAAATTAGAACATATTGGTATTGCCGTAAAAAAATTATCAGCATCTATTCCATTGTTTGAAAAATTGCTGAATACACCATGCTATAAAACTGAGGCTGTAGAAAGTGAGCAGGTAAATACGGCCTTTTTTCAAACCGGAGAAAGCAAAATAGAATTATTGGAAGCATACGCGCCCGGCAGTGTAATTAATAAATTTATAGATAAGAAGGGCGAGGCGCTTCATCACTTGGCCTATCAGGTGGAGGATATTGAGAAGGAAGCTGCGCGATTGATGGGAGAGGGGTTTCAGATGATTGGTGAAGCCCCTAAGATGGGTGCAGATAATAAGATGGTTTGGTTTGTACACCCTAAAACTACAAATGGGATACTGATAGAATTAGTAATGGAAATAACGAATTAAAAAACCATTTTTAGGTTTTTCTGTATTTACTGTTTGTAAATGATATGGTCAAGATTATCTTTTTAATGTTGGTAACTATTGAGAAATATATCAAAATAACTTTATTAAAAAATTATTTTATTGAAAGCAATTACCGTTTTCTGCGGGTCTAATAGTGGATTCAAAGAAGTATATCAACAACAGGCTTTTTTACTTGGGAAAAAATTGGCCGGTGAAAATATAGGTGTCGTGTATGGTGGTGCAAGAATAGGACTGATGGGGGCTGTGGCGGATGGCGCTTTGCAAAATGGGGGAAAGGTATATGGTGTAATTCCTGAATTTTTAAGATCAAAAGAAATTGCTCATGAAGGCCTTACCGAATTGATATTGGTAACCAGCATGCACGAACGAAAAGTAAAAATGAATGAATTGTCGGATGGCGTAATCGCCTTACCCGGCGGCTTTGGTACTATGGAAGAATTATTTGAAATGCTCACCTGGGCACAGTTGGGGCTTCACAAAAAACCTATTGCCCTTTTGAATACAAACAGCTTTTATGATTACCTAATAAGGGCTGCTGAAACTATGGTAATTGAAGGGTTTCTGAAAAAATCTAATCTGGATATTCTTTTAGTAGATGATCAAATTGATAGCCTTTTGAAAAAAATGAAAGCTTATCGCGCCCCGGAAGTGCCTAAGTGGATTGATTTGAAAACAAGCTGAGCATCTTCGTCAATAAATTTTTCTATAGCCCTCCTTTGAGGCAATCACTTGGTAAGCACAGTTTTTTTATTTAAAATTTAACTTAAAAAAATTTAGGTTAAGTACGGATTGGTTGCCATTTCTTCTCCGATAGTAGTAGGCTCTCCATGTCCGGGATAAACGATTACTTCCTTTGGCAGCGGCCATAATTTTTTCTTTATATTATTCACCAGGTCTTCATGGCTTCCAAAGGGTAGATCGGTACGCCCGATACTCTGCTTGAAGAGCACATCGCCGCCAATCAAAAATTGTTGTTTTTTGCAATAAAAGCAAAGGTG
>JAFDXH010000298.1 GCA_018268075.1 Bacteroidota bacterium
ACCAATGCCGGCGATTTGGAATTCCGTGGGTTCACTTCAGCCGGAAGATTTGTTATGCACGAAATCCAGGTTGACCATGCTGGCGACATGGGGATGGCTTATTATGGATTATATCTTTATTCAGGCGATCAGAAATTTAGAACTGCAGCTATTAACGTGGCTAATACACTGGCTGCAAAGGTACGCACCGGCACCGCTACGCATTCACCATGGCCTTACCGTGTGGTGATGAATACCGGCGAGGTTAAAGCAGCGTATGGCGCCAATTGGGCGGGAGCTTATAAACTTCTTGATATGTTAATCAGGGATAATATTGGCAATGTAGCAGCTTACAGGAATGCATGTAAAAAAGTAAAAGATTTTATACTGAAATACCCGATGAAAACAGGTTATTGGACCGATGGCCATTCTGATACGGATATTAATAGCCATACATATAAAAGCAATCTTAGCGCCAGCAATATGGCATTATACATATCAGATCATCCGGAGTTTGACCCCAGCTGGAAAAAAAATTTACCGATGCTGATAAAGTGGACCGAAGATTATTTTGTTTTTCGCTCTGCTCCCGGCGAACCGGCAAACCAGTGGGGGGCGAATATAGTAGGCGAACAGGATTCCTTTATGTATAAAATGGATTATCAAACGGCAAGGTATGCGGCTCAATCAGCCCGTTGGTATGCAGTTTCAGGTGATAAAGCTTATAAGGAAAAAGCTTATCGTTCTTTAAACTGGGTTACTTATTGCAGCGATTCAACAGGCAAAGCTTACGAAAGCCCTATGAGCACAGGAATATTAAGCTGGTGGTCGGATACTTATGGCGAATGCCCAATGATGTTTTATCATGCGCTTGCATCAGTTCCTGAATGGGCGCCTCCTAAGGAGAACCACATACTATATTCAAAGGGTGTGTTGAAAAGTGTTTCTTATGCTGATAAAAAAGTTGAATACACGACTACGGATAAAAAAGGAACCGAATTTTTACGCCTTGCTTTCAAGCCAACTACCATCACGGCAGGCGGAATTAAAATTCCGCTACGTTCAGATATAAATAAAGAAGGTTATACTTTGAAAGATCTGGGCAATGGCGATTATGCTGTAAAGATCAATAGAATGAGACCGGGCAGCGTAATTATTAGCGGTTATTGACCTTTTTATTAGTTTATATTACACATAGGGTTGTAAAAAAATATATTGAATTGAGAAAAATCAAATAACTAAGAATAAAAAATGAGTTCATATACCCGTCTTATTGTTTTGTTTGCAGTAATTGCTTTGACAAACGCAAACAACGGCTTTAGCCAGCAAACAAATAAAAAGAAAACCGTATCGCTTCAGATTGATGGTTCAAAACGATATCAGCAGATGGACGGTATTGGCGTGAATGCAAATACGCAAGGTTGGAATGGCGATGATTTGAAACCGGCATTAAACCTTTTGCTTGATTCAATGAATGCCACCATTTGGAGGGTCATTGTAGAAACCCAGGAAAAATGGGAAGAAGAAAATGATAATGATGATCCCTTTTCATTCAACTGGGATTATTACAACAAATTATACGAAACCCCCAAATTTCAAAAGGCCTGGGAAATGATTGGGTACCTGAACAGTCGTGGCATTACAAAAAACCTTATGATTAATTTCATGGGCGCCGTACCGGCGTGGATGGGAAAGAAAACTATCAAACCGGAGTATGAAGACGAATATGTTGAAATGATTGCTTCTTTTTTTTATTATGCAAGAAATAAAAAACATCTTCAGTTTGGACTTGTATCACCAACCAACGAGTCGGATCTTGTGATTGCTGACCGAAATGAAGGTCCTGAACTGGATGAAAAGCAATATGCACGTATATTGAGGAAATTAGTTGACCGGATGGCAGTTGTGGGAATGGGCGATATCAGGTATGTTGCGCCTGATGTTGCGGGAATGGATCTCGGTGTAAAAAAATATATACCGGAAATGATGAAGGACCCCGCCATTATGAGTAAGGTAGCCCATATCGGGTTGCATTCTTATTTTGGTTATTACGCCAATATTGATTCGCTGCTTAAGCAGTCTGCATATCCAAACCTGGATTTCTGGATAACCGAGTGGAATAACTGGTGCGAAGGCTGTGATGATGGGATATTGGGTGAATACAATTACAATTTTGCGGACAAAAGTATAGGCTATCTTTTGGATTTAATAAAGAATGGAGCTACCGCCGCAATGGTGTGGGAAGGTTACGACAGTTATTACGAGCACCATGCACCATCGCCTTTTAGTTATTGGGGTATGCTGGCCTACGAACCCAAAACAAAAACCTATTCACCCCGAAAAAATTTTTATGCTTTTCAACAGGTTTCAAAATTTGTATTACCAGGCGCCTACCGGATATCTGTTTCAGAAGCAGGAGACGGCCTCACTGTATTGTCATTCTATAATGCTGAATCTAAAAGAGTAAGTATCGTTGGAATAAACAGGAAGAACAGCCCTGTTCAATTGTCGGGGGCATTGAAAAATCTGCCCGCAATTGACCGTTTTGAACAGTATCGCACCAGTGATAATGAAAATTTATTTAAAGACGTTGATGTAAAAGTTAATGGCAATTCATTTAGCACCCTCATTCCTGCTAATTGCATATTTACTTTAACAGGCTCCGAAAAAAAGAATACGGCAATAAAAAACAATGTAAAACCTGAACCTCCAAACTGGTATGCCGGTGATATACATGTTCATCTCAATTGCGGGGAAGGAACGGCTCATTATCCTTACGATTCTCTTGCATCCATGATGGAGCCAAATGATTTAGCAGTCATTTCCGTATTAGCAGATATGGGTAATGGCGAAGTAAAGGACAGTAAAGCTGATTTACCAAAAGTAAATGGAAAGGATGCGCCGCAATCTAAACCCGGGCGAATCATACATTGGGATGCGGAATGGCACTGGGACGCCAGTTATTCAAACTTTCAACACCAGGCGCTGGGCGGTCATCTTGTTTTATTGGGATTAAACGAAGCGCACCAGGTATGGCAGGAGTCGCCGTACAAGATTTTGGAATGGGCAAAAAAACAAAATGCAATCAGCGGATTATGTCATTTTCAATATTTAAATGATAGTATTCAGAATGAATTAAACTGCTGCATCCCCATTGACTACCCTGTAGAAGCGGCATTAGGCACCGTTGATTTCATTTCGGAAGACGTTTACGGAACTCATTCTGCAAATGTTGGCATCTATGATAGTGAAGCCGCTATCAATGCCTATTACAAATTGCTTAACTGTGGATTTCGGTTGGGATTGACCGCCGCTACGGACTTCCCCTGCAACAATTATGAACCCTTAGGAACTTTGTTGACTTATGTAAAAGTGAAAGATAAACTCACTTATCGTAAATGGATTGAAGGTATTAAAAACGGCAAAACAGTTGTATCACGAAACGGGCATAACGAATTTCTTAACATGAGAGTAAATGGGAAATATGAGCCGGGAGATGAACTGTTTTTTACGGGCAATGCAAAAACAACGATTGAAGTGGAGTGGACTGCAGCAAAGCCTTCAACAGGAAGAATTGAGTTGGTAAGTAACGGACAGGTTGTGGCCACACAATTGGGCACAGTGGAGCCGGGAAAACCTGTAACGTTGAAAGCTACTGTATCATTTAATAAAAGTGGTTGGATATGTGCGAGAAGAATGGATGAAAACGGTCATCAGACGCATACGGCTCCGGTATATGTTACGGTAAACCAAAAACCCGTTCGTGCAAGCGTTGAAGATGCGAATTTTTTTGTATCCTGGATTGATAATATCCTGGGTAATATTAAGCCCGGTGGTAAATGGAATAAATTTTTTCCCAATGACCTGGATGCAGTAACAAAGCGCTACACCACCGCCCGTAATTTGTATGCAAAGATTGCGACAGAAGCAGCATCCGTTGCGCCTTCCTCAAAAATTGTTACGCACCTTCCATCTCCCAACGATGGACCCGGCGGTCCCATTCTGGTGATCAGTAAAAAATCGAATCCTTTCAGCCACTATGCGGTTGAAATATTAAGGGCTGAAGGATTAAATGAATTTGCTGCGCTGGATATTTCCGAAGTCAGCGCCGGGTTGCTTAAAAACTATGATGTCGTATTGCTTGGTGAAATGGACTTGTCGCCCGGCCAGGTGACAATGCTTACCAACTGGACCAACGACGGCGGCGTATTCATTGCTTTAAAACCCGATCAGAAATTGAATGCATTGCTGGGAGTAAAAGTATCAACGGATAAAGTTTTAGCAGATAAATATTTATTGGTGAATACAACATCGGGACCGGGAGTTGGCATCGTGAACCAAACGATGCAGTATCATGGCCCGGCCAATCTTTATAGTTTGAATGGAGCTACACAGCTTGCAACTTTATATTCCGATGCAGTTACCGCCACTGCTTATCCGGCCATTACCATAAATGGTGTTGGAACCAAAGGCGGATCAGCTATTGCTTTCAGTTACGACCTTGCCAAATCTATAATCTATACCAGGCAGGGGAATCCTGCATGGGCGGGCATGGAGCGGGATGGACAAGCCGGGCCTATACGATCAGATGATCTTTACTTTGGAAATAAACCAGGTGATTCACATGCCGATTGGGTTGACCTGAACAAAGTGGCTATTCCCCATGCCGATGAACAACAACGGTTATTAACCAATATTATCCTGCAATACAATCTTCATCGCAAGCCATTACCAAGATTTTGGTTCCTGCCACGAAGGTTAAAGGCAGCGGTTGTAATGACGGGTGATGATCACGCCAATAATGGCACAACGGATCGTTTCAAACATTACCTTTCAATCAGTCCTTCCAATACCCCGGAGGCTGTTGATGACTGGACGGCAATCCGCGGAACTTCTTATCTTTTTCACCAAACACCCATGACCAATGAACAAGCTGTTGAATTCGAAAAACAAGGTTTTGAAATTGGCCTTCACCTGAACACGGAATGTGGAAACTATACACTGGCCTCCCTGAAAGACAGTTTTACAACACAGTTGTCGAAGTTCGCTGCGAGGTTCCCCGGTATTTCAAACCCGGTAACGCATCGTACACATTGTATTGCCTGGAGCGATTGGGTAAGTAAACCGAAAGTGGAACTGTTGAAAGGGATAAGGCTAAATACCGATTACTATTATTGGCCCGGCGCCTGGGTGCAGGACAGGCCGGGAATGTTTACCGGATCAGGTATGCCGATGCGGTTTGCTGATTTGGACGGAACTATTATTGACAACTACCAGGTGGCTACTCAAATGACGGATGAATCCGACATAACCTATAGCAAGCATATTAACCTGTTATTGGATAATGCACTGGGTACTGAAGGTTATTATGGCGTGTTTTGTGCCAATATGCATACAGATGAAAATGGAGGGAACAGTTCCCGTGGATCAGATGCAATCATTGAAGCTGCAATGGCAAAAAAAGTACCGGTAATTTCCGCCAAACAAATGCTGACCTGGTTGGATGGACGCAATGCTTCTTCCTTCGGATCAATAGTGTGGAAGAATAATGAACTTAGTTTCAATATCACAGCGGGCAAAGGCGCTAAAAATCTTTGGGCCATGCTTCCATACAATACTCCAGCAGGATCATTGGTTAATTTAAAAAGAAATGGAATTCCCGTTCCTGTTGAAAAAGAAACCATAAAAGGCATCACCTATATTTTCTTTGAAGCAGGAAATGGAAATTATGTTGCTCAATATCGCTGAATTTCTAAAGCAAAAAAGCAGATCTATTTAACCTGGCGGCGAACATATAGAGGCAATGTTCCCCCCAGGTTTCTTTTATTGTCCCAGGCTTAATCCTCCGTCAACGGAAATTATTTGCCCGGTAATGTATTTGTTCTCCATTAATGAAATGATCATATGCGCAATGTCTTCGGGTTCTCCAACCCGTCCAAGCGGAATGGCAGCAGCATATTGTTTAAACATTTCTGATTTTGTTTCGGGTGTAAGAAAATCCCACCAGGGTGTATTTACCACACCCGGAGCAACCGCATTTATTCTAAGTGGTTTTAATTCTTTGGCAAGTGTTGGTATCATTAATTCAATAGCGCCGTTTAACGCTCCAAGCCCTGCTGTTCCAACTGCTTTTGATTGTGAACTGATGGCAGTTATAAAAGTTATACTTCCATTTTTACCGATATATGGTAATGATGCCTGGGCAGTTTGCAATTGAGGGAAAAATTTCCCTTCAAATCCATCTCTTAAATCTGAAAGATCCAGGTCTTTAAAGACGCCCATTCCTTTTCTTCCGGTTATAGCAATGACCAAATGGTCAAATGAACCAATCTCCGAAAATATTTTGTTTAACTGGATTTTATTTGTCGCATCTACAGATTTTCCACTAACATTTTTCCCGATTTCATTTAAGGCTTTGTCTAATTTGCTTTTGTCTCTTCCAAGAATAATGATGTTATTTTTATCAGATAAAAGTTTTGCTGTTGCAAAACCGATTCCTGATGTACCTCCGGCGATTACGATTTTTCCCATTTTACAATCAATATTGATATGATAAGATTTTATTAATGCTAAGAATGACCACTGTCAGATTGGGAGCATTTAAAATTGTCGTTTGGGCTAAAGCCCAAATGGAGTAAGCTTATCTATTGCCCCGCCTTTAAAGGCGGGGCAATAGATGCTAAAACTAAATGGGCTTTAGCCCAATGAGCATATTTCAAATGCGACAATTTTAAATGCACCCGTCGGATTACCTGAATCGCTGTGTTAACCGCAGATGAACGGCCATAACAAGACGTAAATGTTCAAGGACATATGTACCTTACCTGGCATTGAACGTTTGCATTATGCAGTATTCCAATTCTGGTAAACCAAAGTGAAGTAATAAATATCCTTCGTGCATAAAGTAGGCAATCCACTATGAAACGATTTTGATATTAAACGCTCCATTATTTGTTGCTCCCCAAATCCTTAACCAAAGCGGTAAATACATTTCTGTTCCTCTTGCGGTGGTAATATCACCTAAGTCAAGAATATTTTTATCATACCATCCGAATGATTTCAAAATAGTGTTCACTTCTTCTTCAGCCGAAACATCATTGCCGCTGACAAAAAGAGTATGCTCGCCTCCGTTAATCATTGCCGGGTTAGCCATAAGTC
>JAFDXH010000299.1 GCA_018268075.1 Bacteroidota bacterium
CGTTCCACCCAAACAGGATGATGCCTTAAGCAATAACCTGGTTAATCTTTCTGTGAATGTCGTTAGCGGATTAATACTGGTTGGGCTTGTCGAGTTTCTATATAACCTGAAGCGGATCAGGTTATGGATTGCGTCTAAGCTACGATATCAAAATAAGGAAGTTCGTGTTTCTATTTCCTACCTGTTTCGTATACAGGCAAAGGGAAAATTCTTGTTGGTGAAAAGCAGGCATAGAAATTATTTCCAACCCGTAGGTGGAGCATTCCAGACGTTGCCGGGATCGGAAAAGATATTTGACAAATTACAGGTGCGACCCGACAAACTGATAGAAACATCTCATGGTATTGCAAAAGGAGACCTTCGGGTTTACGTGAAAGGTTGGAATCTGACGGCACTCCTGGATTGGTTTTACTCTCGTGAAGACCGCGAGGTTTCGCCTTGGAGGGAGTTTTGCGAAGAGTTGATTCAAACAGATATCTTGCCTCACGACAAATTTCGCTGGATTAACTACAAGTATAAAGGAACAGTTCAGACACCAGTTTTTAAGCTGCAAACAGGTCAGCCTGGTATGTTTGTATTCGAGGTTTACGATTTTTTACCCAATGACGTTCAGAGCCGCATACTTGAGCAGTTATGTGATCAGGGTGATACGGATCAATACATTTGGGTGACCGACTATTTAATTCAACGCTTGGGTCATGATGAAAATGGTAAGAATTATAAATATGAGATTTCACCGCACACCAAGTGGGCAGCTAATTTGAAATATTCAAAAGACTAAGATGAGAAGAAGGGAACGGTACATACGAAATGGTTTTACCATGGTTGGGGCAATTGGCCTCGGCCGCAACCTGCTGCTTCAATATCAATCACTAAAGGACGCAGGGCAGCGTTTTACTTGGAATAACATCGACAAACGAAGTGCATTAACTTCATTCGTGACTTGGGGTACGGGTGGAGCTTTTGCTGGTGCAGTATACTACGAATATAAGACTTGGGGGGAACGCAATTTGCCATTCAACTCAGATAGTTTTTTGCAGAAGTTACTGGAAAGTGAACACCTGAAGAGCGTTCCATCTACGTTTAATGAGTTTTTAAGACTAAGATCTAGAATTAAAGATAGCCTTGATAAGGAGTTCGGATATGACATGCCGTTCCCGGTTAAAGATGCAGGTTCATTTGCGAAAAGAACAGCTGTTAATTCCAGTTACGATTTGGATTTACTCGTTGTATTTAGGCATAATGCATTCACCACTTTAAAAGAGATGTATGACGCCACCTATTTTTCGGTTAAAAGGTTGTTTGGGAATTGGGCATCGGTTGAAAAAACTGGAAGTGCCTTTACTGTTACCGTGCAAAACGGCAGGGATGAATTTTCATTTGATATAATTCCGGCAAGGCTAGTGTATGGTTCCCAAACAAAGATCAGCATATACGAAAGGGCCGAAAATTTCTTAGGGCAGCCCAGTTATCATCTTGCTGATTTTGCTGATCAGCGGAACCTCACTAAGAACAAACCAGAGGAAAGAAAGGTTATAAAATTAATCAAGTTATATAGAGATGCAAACAGGCTGAATCTGCCAAGTGTCGCAATAGAGCAGTTGGTCATCATGGGCTTATCTGAAAGACAATTTGGATTGTCAGGTTCTATAACGGAAGACTTTCTGAATGCACTGGATTTTGTAGCCGAAAGAGTGGTACGAGATAGATTAAATGAAGTTTCAAACTCGGCCATAAATCTGCTACAGGGTCTTACTTACTGGGAAAAACAGCAGATGCGCATCGATATATTGGATGATATTGGCCGAGTTGAATCTAACCCGCGATATTTAACAGAATTATTTAGCTAAATGAAATAAAATCTATTTTATTCTTGTTTTCTTTTGTTGAATATTTTTGATGCTTTTTGGTTCCTAACACGATAAAGTAGTTGACTATAATTAAAAGTAAATATTGTATCCAAGTATAATTCAAAAAGATTTCAATTTCTCATTCATCTCTGAAAGACCCGCATTGCTCAAGAGCTGAACGGCTATTTCTCCTATTTCCTGTAAGGCTTCTTTTGGAATAGATTCCAGGACGCTGATGGATTTATCTTCCGAGTCCTTGCCGTTAATTCCTCTTTCGATTACTTTGTTCAGCAATAAGAGATTTTTACGGGAAGTGCGCAAGTTCACTTTTATTTCATCATTCATGCCGGGGATGCTGAGGATAGTATCATACACTTTTGCGACATTTGTATTGGGCTGCATAGTTGTTGATTTTTTCATTCACAAATCATTTTCACGAGACAAAAATAGTCGTGCTTATTTGATTCATCCCCTTCAGAATTTGAAGGGGATATTTCTATGCCACAGGATGGATTTAATTTCACATTGTTACTGATAAGAGAGTATCGAAAATCGTGTGTAATGAGAAACAATCAGGCAGCTATTACCTGTGAACAGGCCAGGGAAATGGACATAGTGGATTATCTGTCCAAATTAGGCTTCGAGCCAAAAAAAGTACGAGGGTACGACTATTGGTATTTATCTCCTTTAAGGTCAGAGGAAACATCTTCCTTTAAAGTAAATCGCAAACTTAACCGATGGTATGATCATGGCATTGGCAAGGGTGGCAATGTTATAGACTTCGCCGTACTCTATCATAACTGTACAGTTGGAGAATTTCTCCGGTCCCTAAATGGCTTTCTTTCTTTTCACAAGCAGCCAGCCTTTCCCGAGTTATCCGAAAACGATTCCAATAAAATCATCATAAAGAAAATTGAATTGCTTCATTCGCTGACACTGATTCGGTATCTCCATAGCCGCAAAATTCCGCTGCACATCGCTGAAAAATTTTGCAAAGAAGTAAGTTATGAATGGAACAGCAAAAGCTATTATTCCATAGGTTTTTTAAATGACTGTGGCGGCTATGAATTACGCAATTCTTTTTGCAAAAACAGCAGTTCCCCAAAAGGGATAA
>JAFDXH010000029.1 GCA_018268075.1 Bacteroidota bacterium
CCACATGTGGAAGACATAGTTGTTTGAGAGCCAGATTTTACTATTTGAATAATGACGAGTATGCAAAACTATTTTTAAATCAAAAAATGGACCCAGACTGGCTCGTCACATGCTTAACATTTGTAGCTCTCGATGAAGAAGATACAAAAGAAGAGGTTGTCATTCGATCACTCGGTTTAAATCAGAAAAATAAATAATAAAAAAGCACTGAAATCAAACATCAGAACTTTCTCAAAGAAGAAAGAATTATTCCAAATGTTATAATCAATAATTAATTCATTACTTACTAATGACTTAAACAACTCTTACATTGTTTGAACTTATGATACATGTGGGGTACGATCGGCGTATTACAGCCCATCTCGATCTCTGACCGATGTCTTTCAAATAGTTAATTGTATCTTTATCGAACCCATAGTAGCGAACACATAAGTTCTTAATAGCATTAAAATTGCTTCTTGGAAATACGACAACCTGATCGCTCTCATTCAGCATACGTTTTGTCGAAGGACCATTTAAAATGATATGTGAAACACACAAAGTAGTGATATTTTTATGCCTTCCAGTTTCCAAACATATATCCATAAACTTCTGAATTGCTTCTTTAATTGCTTTATCCTTAATTGATTCCACATCATCGAAGACACATATTGAGTTGTAAAATTCTGCGATATCCATTGGATCATCAACGGTGGACTGATCAAGCCGAATGTATTCAAGTGGAATGCCTTTGAATGCATTATCATCATCAATTGGACTGAAAATATATATTTTATTCATTTTATATTTCTGATGGTATTGCTTTAAGAAATTTCCCGTCCATGTGCTCTTACCAACGCCAGAAGGCCCTAGTACAGCTATCCTGCTTGATTCTTGTAATGGTACACATTCAATACTTCCTTCAGATGGAGGAATATACAAATTTTTCTTACAGAGTTCAGTAAGTAATTCCTTTGCTGTATCAAATGATGATTGTAATGCTCGATTCGTGCCTGGTAAAAGACTTCTATTTTGAGTTCTAATTGCTTTCTTCAGTAATATTAAATTTATTGAACTTACACTTCTCAAACCACTATAAAATGATTTTGGAATCAATTCATCGAGGTTTTTTGGTACAATTTGAGGTAAGTCTGTCATATCTTCTTCTAGTTTGATGTCTTTATCTTTTTTCTTCTCCTTAAAGATAATTTTAGCAATTGTTTGACCTTTTTTAAATGATAGCATGATTATATAATAAGCATTGAAAAAATACTAAATTAAAATTGATCCAATGTATTAATATACGTACATATAATATATGAATCAATATGAAGCTGGATCAATGTTCAGTGATTTTCTTACTGGAACATTTGATCGATTAAAAGGCTATTACAAAGGTTTTCGACTCGATTTTCCTCCGAAAGAAAGAGCATTTTTAAAATTATATGGACAGTATGAGATAACACAGATAACAATTTGTCGAAGTCCAATTCATCAGGCTCTAGACTCAGTACTAAACATTTTATCTTTAGGAAAATGGGATGATTTAAAGACTCAGTATAATTTTGACAAAATGTTTCATTTATTTTTAGTGATTAGATTATCAAATCAACACGCCGTAAGACTTGAAAAAAATGAAGTTGTACGTATCGCTAATACATTTAAATTAGATAATGATACCGAATTTGATGAAATTCATCTCCATGGCAAGAAAATAACCTTGGATGAATTATTACGGAATACAATTAATGCAGTCGGATCAAAACAATTTTTCATTTATTCTCCATGGAATGAAAACTGCCAAAGATTTATCTTAGACATTTTACATTCAAATGGATTATTAGACGAGCAATCTAAACAATTCATATATCAGGATTTAACAGAGCTCATTCAAGAATTACCAGCTGTTACTAAGGTTATCGGTCAGAAAGTTACTGACACAGCACATGCACTAAACCTATTGGTTCATGGAAGTTCTTTAAATAAATAAATTCTCTCACCAAAGTATATAATGAGCAAAAAGCAAGCACATCCCTTAACGAGTAATTTGTACTTAAAAGCATTAATCGAACAATCGAAAAAAAATGATTTAAAACTTGCTCAAGAAAAAGCATTAACCAAACAACAATTACAAAATATAACCCAAAAAGTTCCAACAGTATCAGTTAAAGATGAGTTACTATCGAGACTTAAAAAAAAGAAATCAAATCAATCTGTGTTTATTCCTAATTATGGGTTTCTCAATCCTTCTGATCTAGTGAATAGAAGTACTGATAATGTAATTCGTGATATTAAGGCACAAAAACTAATCAATCAATCAATACAACAACAAAGACAACTCGTACCAACGATTAAACCTGAAGATTTATTGAGTAAACAAGAGAAAGAGGCATTACTGAAAGAAAAAGAAAACTTATCAGCTGATCAAAAGCAACTATTACAGCAAATATTAGCAAAGCCGAATACTGATGTTTCTGATTTAGAAGATGCGATAAATCAGATGATAATTGAACAGAAACGACATAATGAATTACAGTTAGAAAATAGTAAATTTGATAGTTTATTAAAGTTATTAACTCCAGAAGGACAAGAAATAGTTTTAGATCAACTTAATCATTTGGTCGATGCTTACGGTAATAAAGTCGACATGAAAAAACCCGACAATGTACGACAAGCAACAGAATTATTGAGAGCAAAATTCACTGATCCGTCCTTTAGGAAATATTTATTACAATATTCAGATGCCCAAAAACAACAAGATCTTAAAGATTTTGTGGAAAAACAATATAAAACAGCTTTAACATTGCATACTGGCCCTAGTGCATTAGCAACAGTAGCTACAGCAGTTGGAGGAACACCAGCAACACCAGTCGGTCCAGTAGGTCCAACAGGTCCAGCAACACCAATAGGTCCAGTAGGTCCAACAGGTCCAGCAACACCAGGAGGTCCAGCAATACCAGTAGGTCCAGCGACACCAATAACACCAGCTACAATAGCAACTTTATCCAAAGGTGTTAAAACACTTGCAACACCAGTAGGGCCAGTAACACCAGCAACACCAGCAGGGCCTGCAACACCAGCAGGGCCTGCAACACCAGCAGGACCAGCAACATCAGCAGGACCAGCAACATCAGCAGGACCAGCAACATCAGCAGGACCAGCAACATCAGCAGGACCAGCAA
>JAFDXH010000002.1 GCA_018268075.1 Bacteroidota bacterium
CTATTATTTTATAAATTAACTCTTTCAATTTTTATAAAGCTGTTTGATTTCGTGGGTCGTTCGCCTTGCTGCTAACGTTCGAGGCTTGCCGCAGGGCTGGGATTGTTGCTGTGTCAGCCCGGCCAACTGAAGCCGATTGAAAAACTGAAATTGAAGTTAACAACTAAAAGCCAAATAGAATTTGGTCAAGCCCGATATTAGCTGATAGTAGTACAACCGATGATTGTTATTCCGTCCGCCAGCCTTGCGGCAAACCTTTTGTTGGCGGTTAGTGCTTCTTTGTTTGATGTTTTTGAGACTATCTTATTAATACTACCGTTCCTTTCATTTGTCTATTTTTACCTAACAGCTTAAATGTACTATACCAAACATAAACCCCAATTGGTTGTAAAACCCCGTTATAAATTCCATTCCAGCCAGCAGTATAGTCTTTTGTTTCAAATACTTTTTGTCCCCAACGGTTGTAAATTGATAAATTATAGTCTAGTAAATTATGAGCATTTAAAATTTTAAACACATCGTTTTTACTGTCGTTGTTAGGTGTGAATGCAGATGGAAAATAAACTTCACAAGTTTTCACTACAGTTAGATTGATTGAAATTATGCTGTCACAGCCGTTAAAAGCAATTAAGGTGTCAATGTAAGTGCCGCTTATGGTATGACCTAAGAAGTTTTCTCCTTCACATATTGAAGTAGTGAAATTTGAAAATGAATTTGCTTTTACATTAAGAGATAATGTTCTTATGCTATCACAACCGTTTGAAGAAACTAAAGTGTCAACGTATATTCCGCTTGTTGTATGACCCAAATAGGTTTCTCCGTTGCAAATTGAAATATTTAGATTTGAGAATGATTTTGGTTTAACAATAAGGTTTAAAGTCCGAATGCTATCACAACCATTTGTAGATACTAAAGTGTCAACGTAAATCCCTGTTGTTGTATGACCAGCATAACTTTGACCTTGGCAAATTGATTTATTTATTGTTGAAACTAAAGTGGGTAACACAGTTAAATTTAGAGTTCGGATACTATCGCATCCGTTCACTGCAATTAATGTATCATGATATATACCACTTGTACTATACCCCAAATATGTTTGACCTTGACAAATAGTTTGAGTGATTGATGAAAATGATTTTGGTTTTACATTTACATTCACTGAATCAAGATAATTTCCACAGCTTGGTACTGATACTGTCAATATATAATTTCCAGTGTTTGCAAGAGTAGTATTTGGTATTGTTGGATTTTGCTGATTACTTGTAAATCCATTCGGACCAGACCAATTGTAAGTAGCAGAAATAACAGTGTCGGCAAATAAATTAATAGATGCCCCAAAACAGATATTCGGAGTAGTCGTAAATGCTTTAGCGGTTACGTTGCCAAAATCACTAAAATAACCATAGCCAGTTCCTGAGATAGTTCCGCCTTGTAATACACCCAAATGAAAAAGATTTGTGGAGTTTGTCACTTTGATAACACTGCCAACAGGATTATTCAGCAATACTTTAGCTGCATACCATTGATTAGATGTGCCAGGTACTGGACTAAATTGACTTGAAATAATTATACCTGCGGTGTTGTTTAATAAAAAATTGGCTTGTCCACCATTTTTGACTAAAAGCGTAACATATAAAAATTCGTTTGAGGTTCTTGTAAATGTAATACTTGAACTTCCTGTGCAATTTATTTTTGGCAAAACAGCAGTCCCTGCTTCACAACCAATTCCAGAGAGTTGATAAGCATAAACTGGCTGTGAACACTGAATGTAAGTGCTTGGATTTAATATAGAGGCTTGATAGCTTTGTCCGGCGTTTAATGTTGTTAAAAATATTCCATCTTGATTTATTGTAGTTCCATTTTGAGTTGCCAAAATATATAACTTATCGAAAGGACTGTTTAATCCACCTTTAATTGCAATGTATTCCATGCCAATAATGTTCGTTGGTACAGTTTGGTCACCACCAAGGTCTGCACAGCCCCCATATGGAACACCGGCTAATTCATCATCACTTAATGTAATTGCAATTGGTTTATTACTTGTAACATGTGAACCTTGTAAATGCTGTGCAGCTAATTCACTCGATGCAATTGCTGCATAAGTTTGGCCTTTATTTAATATAATATTGAAAGTTGAATTTGCAGCATGACCGACAATATTTTTTGACGGAGTAATTGTAACAAGTGTGTTGTCTTCGGTAGCTACAATATTGAATGATGAAAATGTACCTGTTGAATTATCCAGAAAATATTGTGATGAAATCCAAAAATCATTTCCCAACGCATTTTTGCCCTTTAGTACAAATAGGTCAGGGTTTAATCCGTTTGCATTGACTTCATAGTAAACAGATATTTTTGATGTTGAAGATATTTTTAGTCCATAGTTTAAAATTGAATTTGCCGGTTTACATTCTATATTATCAATCCATGTGGTTAAGTCAACTGATTGTGTAGAATTTGCTGCAATGTTTATTACTTGGTTTGGCATTCCACCGCCTGCAGGTTGCGTAATCGTAACAACTGCACTTTGATTATAAGTTGTGATATTTAAAACAATGGGTCTATCCATTGTTATCCCATTATTTGTAATATTTAAAATTTCAGGTGCTGCAAACCAAAAAAGGGTATCTGTTTGAGCAATTACGGGCTTAAAGCAAATTAAAGAAATCAAACAGTACAATATTTTTTTCATAAGATGTTGTGCATTTATTCATCTATGCTTCGAACATATACGGTATTTCAGGTGTAACTCTTTGAACTACTTCCAATGCTACATTGTTCAAATCATTTGTTATTGCTTTCACGGACTGATTTAATAAGTCACTTATTTCATGCATCGAATGTTTTGTTGGTACTATTTTATGTGGTCTATCTTTTTTATTTTCTAAATCCCAAATGGTTAGATAGGATAAATCTGTTTCGTCCCATGTAAAATAGCAATGTGCCATCTTGTTTCGCATGTCCCTAAATTTTGACAGATGCTCGAATAAGGTAGTATTTGCTTGAAACAAATCAATATAAATTTGTTCAAGTAGCGCCTTGAATTTTACCTCTTTTTTAGAAAAAGTGAAATTCATAAAGTCGATGGGCTCTTCGATTCCTGATGCCTTTGTCTTTACTTCATTAAGATATATGATGCACTTAGTCATTAATCCTTCGACTGATGCCGAAAAGCGTAAATAGCGTCCTCTAATATTTATTTCTAAGTCTTGGGTTAAGAAGAACGCCTTGTCTGAAAGGTTGCTCATATTTTATTTTGGAGTTATGAGTTTAAGAGAGCATTACCGCCAACGGTTTACGGCTTGGCGAGGGCAGGGCTTTGAAAATCGTCAGCCGAAAGTAAGCACAAATGTTGATAGTAGTACAAATGTTCAATTACTTCCGTC
>JAFDXH010000300.1 GCA_018268075.1 Bacteroidota bacterium
GACCCTCTTATTAGATTTACCATAGGTTTAGAATTAGTAAAATCCGGAATAGGAGACATAAAGAAATCATTTGATATATTTAAAGAGTACAACTCAATATTTGTTGAAGCCGCCCGCAATGTAGGCTTAACAACGTCCCAAATAGAGGGAATGGCAGACCAAGCCAAATTTGCAAATAATGTAATTAAAAATGGAATAGGAAAGGAAATAGAATCCAACACATACTCAGCTAAGCAATTGAGCCAAGCTATATCTGATATCAATTCCCAACTGGGTCTTTCAGTAAAAGTAAGTGCAGGTACCGTTAATGAGTTTACAGCGATGACCAATCAGATGGGTTTAACCGCAGATGAGGCTTCTAACATATACAGAATAGGGTTATTGACAGGACATAATTTAAAAGATACCAATTCCCTTATATCCGCGGGTATAGTAGCAGCTCAAAAACAAACAGGAGTTCAGATAAACGCCAAACAAATTTTTCAAGAAATAGGAAAATTAAATGCTGGAATAACATCAAAATTCCAACAAAATCCAGAATTAATAGCTAAAGCTGTGGTTCAAGCTAAAGCACTAGGTACTAGTTTGGAAAATATAGACAAAATAGGAGATTCATTATTAAATTGGGAGTCATCTATAGAAAATGAATTAAAGGCGGAATTAATAACCGGTAAACAACTAAATTTAGAGAAAGCCCGTTACGCCGCTTTAGTAGGGGATCAAATAACATTAATGAAGGAAATATCTAATCAGACAGGAGATTTAACCAATTTCCAAAAAATGAACGTTATTGCTCAAAAATCATTAGCTGAAGCCTTTGGCTTAAGTAGAGAAGAATTAGCAGATATGTTGAAAAAACAAGATGTTTTTAATAAATTAGGAGATGTATCTGGAAAATCCGCTCAAGAACAATTAGATATAGCTAGACAAAGAGGATTATCTGAAAATGATTCGTTAATGGTTAATTTAAAACAACAAGCAGCAGCAGAAAAACTATCTGCTACTTGGGATAGTATAAAAATGTCCATAGCAGAATTATTAGGAGGGCCTTTTAAAGGATTAGTTGATGTTATGTCATCCCTTTCACATCATGCTTGGTTAGTGTACGGTGCTGTGGGGTTACTTGCTGGTATATCTTTTGCTAAAATGATAGGAGGATTAACCCTAATGGTTGTTGAATTAGCAGCAGCTGCTGGAGAGGCCATAACTCTCCAAGGAATATTAACAGCTGGACTAGCTTTAATAGCATTGCCTGCTATATTAGGAGCAGCTTATGGAGCTATTAGTTCTATTAAATCAGCTTCTGAAAAGAGTGTCCCTCAACTAGCAGAAGGAGGAATTGTACCTGCTACTCCTGGAGGTACTACAGTTACTGTTGCTGAGGGTGGAAAAAATGAAGCAATAATTCCTTTAAATTCCCCCCAGGCCAATAAAATGTTAGGAACCAGTTCAATAGATTTAACACCGATGGTCGCAGCTATAAACGAAGTTCGTAATGCTGTTAAAGAATTAGCAAATAGACCCTCAATAGCCTATATTAAAGGTGAAGATGCCTTTGCTAAAAATTTAGGAGCAGTTAATGCATTAGGTTCATCACAGGTACAAAATACATATAAACTCGCATAATTTCAAATATTTATAGTAAACATAAAATTATGGCAATAATTGATCAATTAAAAGGAGGTACCTTAAGTTTAGGTGGTAAGAAACCTGCAATATTCGGTGTAAACCCAACTCCTCCTGATTCACTACATGACACTTATTCAACTACAGGTGATCCTAATGTTACATGGAGAACAATAAATGGCAGTGGTATGAAACCTGTTCCGTCTAATTTAGATGAAACTAAATCTAAAGATGTTTATAAACCTTCTTATAAATATCTTGATCATCCTCCAAAATAATTTGGTAAAAATTGTTAAAGGATAACTATTTTTTTGGGTATAGCTTCTGCAAAATTAAATAAATGGGATTACTTGACTTAAAAACAGATTTAAAATCTTTAAAATATGGCGCTGATAGGCCTGGTGGAGGAGGTAGTGGCCAGCCATATATCCAAACTGACATAAACAACCCCGGAGATAATTTAATCAGGAACCTTGATGATGGATTAGTGAGGGGGGGAATGTTAGGCTCTGTTAAAAGTTCACTTGTAGATACTCTCCGCATAGGGAGATTTCTTACAGATCTGCCTAAAGGCCCGTTGTTCATAGCTAAACAAGTTGGTCTGCAGTTGTCTAATCCAAAATTAGAAACCCTAAAATTACAAACCGGGCCGGGAATATTAGGTTCAATAGCTGCTGCTAATAATTTTATTAATGATAAGATAGGGTTGGGTCCTACTCGTATTTATAATCTAGGTATTAATACTTTAGCTCAAATACCAGTTAACGCTTTCGGAGGTCATATATCTCGACATGGTTTAGCCCCCCTTATCAACAAAGATACCTTATACATAAATGTAGCTCGTTTTAATAATGTGGGAGATCAAAATAAATACCCTACTAACAGACTGGTTATGTTGAA
>JAFDXH010000301.1 GCA_018268075.1 Bacteroidota bacterium
ATCTGCATCCCAGGCGTTATCGGTAATGGTAAACTTTATTTCCTGTGCAGTAAGGTTTCCAAGAAGGCAATAAAATGAAATACAGAACAGCAGTTTTTTCATCCTATTAGTTTTAAAAAAATAAAGCATTTTAGACACCATGATGAAGAGATTTCTCGATTTAAAATTAAAAATAGTGCAATAAAACAGTTTGATGGTTTTGCAATCGTTTGTGTGATTTTTTTAGCAAATTGATGAAACTAATAGGATGCACGGTGTGATTAATTAACTTTACACCAAATAAGTTACCAGGCATTTGACGACCTGAGACGGATTTTAAAGAAGAGTAATATGCCAATAGACTACTGCTGGGATGATTTTGTCTGCAATGGGAATCGTGGTGCAAAATATGTGTTTTACAAACACTATTGGGTATATTCAACCTATATCTGGTCGAAGAAATGCTTCAGTACAGAAGCAAAAAAAAGAAACATTAATACAGCATTTAAATTTCTTTGGAAAATAAGACAAACACTTCTGTATATACAATATGAAAAATTTTCAGAACCTTCCTTCAAACAAAAATTTATAGACTCGGTAAGTTTTATCAATTATTTTCTTAGATCAAATGAGGCAGAAATCCAGAAATGGAGAAAAACAATACGGAATAATCCTGCTGAAGTATTTTATATAGATGTATCAACTAAAGTGTCCCTTGCTACTACCAGAGCTGTATCGGGAAAATATTTTATGAATTGGTCTCCGATAGCTGCTTTAGCTTGCCTTGTGCTTATTATCGGAGCCGCAATTTTTTATCGGGAATGTGTCACCGGTGTATCACCGGTGACTGGCCTGCTTTTTTATGCTATTCAACCCGCTCAGGAAAAATCATTTCTACTAACAGATGGTAGTAAATCCCTTTCAAATGCCGGCAATATTTTGCCTATTGAAATAGATTTTGACAAGAAGGACAATTTTTACTCCGAATCTATCAGAAACGAATTCAATTATGAACTTTTATCGGCACAGCAGTTTTCAAAATCCTTAACCTGTAAAAATCGGAATAACGTAATTTCTATTTCTAAATATGAGGGAGGATACAAAAACACCCCCTCCAATAATGGCTTTAAGGATCAGGTATCTGAAGGAAAACCGCCGATCCTATTTTTTAACCGAAACATATCAATGGTATGACAAAAATGAGTATTGGTCTAAAACATCCGCCGCGCCTGGTATTAAAGGCGCTGATGCTTATGAATGGTATCACACTTTTACTATTGACGTTCACTTTGCATGTGTCGGCAAACGGTTTTGCGCAAAAAGAAGTAAGCCTTGATGCGAGTAACATACCGCTTACAGCAGTTTTAAAGCAAATTGAAAGCAATAGTTTTTATCGTTTTGTTTACAACAGCGATATGCCGGAGGGTAAAATTGTTAAGACTGCAAGGTTTCGTAACGCCAGTTTGTCAAGGGTAATGGAATCATTGCTCAGCAATACAACCCTTACCTACAATACTATCAATGACGGACTGGTTTCTATTAGTGAAAGAAAAGAAGGACTCGCTATAGTGAAAGGAACGGTAACCGATGAGAAAGGAAATCCCTTACCGGGAGTATCTGTTTCAGTGAAAGGCAGCAATCGTGGAACTATAGCAGATGAAAGTGGTAATTTTTCAATTGATGCAAAACCTGGTGAAACGCTTGAATTCAGTATTGTGGGTTATAAAACCTATACAGCAAAAGTAGGAAATGAAACTTCTTTGCGTGTGAAACTGGAACCGGATGCCGCTGACTTAAATGCAGTAGTGGTGATTGGATATGGTACTCAGAAAAAGGGGGACCTTACCGGCGCTATTACCAGTCTGAAAGCGAGCGATCTTACATCGGGTGGTACGGTAAGCAATGCCGCTCAGGCAATGCAGGGCAGGGCTGCAGGTGTGATGGTGGTACAGAATTCAAAGGCTCCGGGTGGTAGTATTTCAGTTCGGGTACGCGGTGCTAACTCTATCAGCAGTACCAACGAGCCATTATACGTAGTAGATGGATTCCCAACTACCAATGGTGTAGATCTCAATCCAAATGATATTGAATCAATGGAAATCCTGAAAGATGCATCAGCTACCGCAATTTACGGAGCAAGGGGTGCTAACGGTGTAATCATTATTACTACCAAACGGGGTAAAGCGGGTAAAGCGCAGATTGGCTATAACGGGTATGTAGGTTTTCAAAAAGTGGAGAATCCTTTTCACATGCTTGATGGCAAACAATATATGACGCTGGCTAATGAGCTATACCAGGAGATTGACGGACAGGCAGGACAGCAATACGGAGCATATACCCAGTCGCAGTTACAATCTAATGTGAACACCGACTGGATAAAAGAAGCTACCCGTACCGGCGTGGTTCAAAGTCATAACCTGCAGGTGCAGGGTGGAAATGAGAATACAAAAATCCTTACCAGCATTGGATATTTTGATCAGGCTGGTGTTTTAAAGAATACTTCTTATTCGAGGTTTTCAGGACGTTTGAATGTAGACCAAAAAATCAATGATTTTATTAAATCTGGTGCATCATTATACGGGCAGAGAGCTAATTCAAACATACAAGACTATGGTGGGAATATTTTACAATCAAATGTATTGTTAGGTATTCTTACTTATGATCCTACGGTTATGCCATACAATGAAGATGGAACATTTGGTCGTCCGCCGGGTGGCAGGGGGGATAACCCACTTGCCAATCTTACTGCCCGTCAGAATGAATTAGTACAGGACAGGCTCAATGGGAACGCATACCTCGAAATAAAACCCGTTAAAAACCTCACAGCACGAGTAAACGGCGGCGTGGAAATTGCACATTATTTTACAGGTAAATATCTTCCTAAAAGTACTTATCAGGGAGGTATTGATAAGGGCGTAGCCAGTACCCTTGATTATACGTTCACCCGTCAGTTGATGGATGCTACGCTTACTTATTCTACAACATTTAATGACGTACATTCCTTAACAGTATTAGGTGGGTATGCCTATGAAAAAACATCCGCCAGTTCTAAAAGTGTGGGAGTAAAAGGATTTTCTACTGATCTTTTTAGCTTTTACAATCTTGGTGCAGCATCCACTATTACTGGCATATCATCAGGGAAATCTGAAAGTTTGCTGATTTCATTTTTCGGTCGGTTGGAATATGGATTTAAATCAAAATATTTGTTCACGTTTACCCTCCGTCAGGATGGTTCATCCCGCTTTGGTGCGGATCATCGCTGGGGTCAATTCCCTTCAGGTGCCTTTGCATGGAGGATGGATAAAGAAGATTTCATAAATGATCTCAATGTCTTTTCTACATTAAAGTTCCGGCTTGGTTATGGACGTACAGGTAACGACCAGATTGGTAACTATGCACCGCTGGCGCTGATGTCCAACACGCATGTAACTTTTGACGGGAATACCAATACTGCAGGTACACACCTGAACCAAAGCACTCCCGAAAACAGTTCATTAAAATGGGAAACTACTTCGCAGTATAATGCAGGACTTGATATGGGTTTCTTTGACTCTCGTTTAATGGTAAGTGTAGATGCCTATTATAAAAAAACCACCGATTTGCTCATTAGGAAAAACCTGCCTCTCTACTCTGGATTTACATCCGGGCAAAGCAATGTAGGCTCTATTGAAAACAAGGGGATAGAGTTTGAAATTACTTCGCATAATATTACAGGGAAGTCGCTTACCTGGGATACCAAACTTAATTTTGCGCTTAACAGGAATAAAGTTCTTGATATAGGCGGACAGGATATTTATTTAACCTCTTCCAAACCTATAGGAACTGTATCAGAAGAGCAGTTTGCTGTAATTCGTGAAGGGCAACCATTGGGCTCTCTCTTTGGATACGAATACCTGGGAGTAATACAGACTGGAGAAAACTATGCTCCACAACCCAATTCTAAACCCGGTGATCCCAAATTCAAAGATATCTCAGGACCAGATGGAAAACCAGACGGTAAAATTGATGCTAACGACCGTACAATTATAGGATCTGCCAATCCAAAATTTATTTATGGCTTAACCAATACATTGAGTTATAAAAATTTTGATCTCGGGATATTCATACACGGCTCTGTAGGTAATGATTTGTTGAACATGACCCGAATGAACCTCGAATGGAATCGTACAACAGATGCCTTAAACCGGTGGACAACTTCCAATACAAATACTGATATACCAAGGAATGGTTTTTATTATATGAAGTCGGGAGGATATATTAACTCACACTTCATTGAGAATGCTTCTTTCCTGCGATTGAAGAATATTACGTTGGGATATACGCTTAAAGATATTTCAAAATCATTTAAATCTATTCGTTTGTATGCAACGGTTGAGAACCTGCTGACCTTGACCAAATATTCCGGTTGGGATCCTGAAGTGGATACCAAAGGGTATGAGTCGGCCAATGCGGGTACATCAGGTTCGGGTACCGCCGGTGGCGGGCAGACTGCTAATGGTGGCGCGGGGCTTGATTTTAATGCCTATCCTGCTATGCGTTCATTTACTATTGGATTGAATGTTAATTTCTAAACCGTTTCATTTTTCTTCTTACATCAAAAAAATATTCGATGAAATATTTATCAATTATAGGTTTAAGTTTACTGGCTTTTGCTACTGGCTGTACCAAGCTGGAGCCCAAACTTTACAGCGACCTTACAACGGCTAACGCCTACTCTACCGAAAGTGATATTAATGCTGCATTGGTAGGGGTTTATGCAGATATTGCCCCATTCCCTGGTGATGGTTGGATGTATTATAACGGCTATTTGGTAATGACTACAGATTATACTACAGATATGGGTTTTTCCACAGCAGCCGGCGACCCCACCAAAATGAGCAATTTTACCTATGACGCCAACAATCGCTATATCAGGTATAACTGGCAATATATGTATGAGGTAATCAGCAATGCCAACCTGCTGATATCAAAAATAGATGCCGTAGCAATGGATGAAGCGAAAAAGAAAAGGATCATTGCACAGGCTCGGTTTCTAAGGGCATTAGCATACAGAGATCTTACCGACGGATGGGGTCCTGTTCCATTATATACAGAGGTTGTGCCGCCGGATCAAACAAAAAATGCAGCATTGGCCTCTGTAGATGAAGTCAATAAAGTAATTATAGATGATTGCAAATATGGCATTGAAAACTTACCTGAACAATGGGTTGAAAGTGAAGGTTTGTGTCGTGCAACAAAAGGTGCAAGCGCAACATTGCTGGCAAATGTGTATATGCGTGCACATGATTATCAGAATGCCAAAACTTATGTGGATATGGTTTTGGCACTCAAAGATGCTGGTGTTTATAAATTGAATCCTGATTTTAAAAATGTTTGGTCAGAGAGTAACAAATTTGATAAAGGGTTTATTTTTTGCATCCTTCATGAGCCGGCAATGAATGGTGGTGAGATAGCCAATCACTTTGGCCCGCAGGATAACAAGGAAGTGCCTGACCGCTGGCAGTATTATGCAGTATCACTTGAATTTTGGAGAAAGTATAGCGACCTCGATCCCCGAAAACAATTTTTCTATTACAATTATGAAGGTGCATCTGCCCGTGATGGAAATACCACACATGGATTTTATTATATGATTCCGGCGCCGGGGCAAACAACCCCGCCAAGTGATACGGTGAAATTTCTTAAGAATGTGGCTACTAAAAAATATTCTTATGAAATGGTATCCAATTCATATTATGATGGGCGAACCATTGCTGTTTTCCGTATTGAAGATATGATTCTGAGTAAAGCTGAAATTGAAAATGAATTAAACGGACCTTCTGCTGCGCTTCCTTATATTAATGAAATAAGAAGTCGCGCAGGAGCGCCAATTTATGGTTCAAGCGGTGCCTTTCCTGTTCCTGCCACTAAAGAAGAAATGGCCCAGAAAATTTTGGACGAACGTGGATTTGAACTGGTATTTGAGTACAAAAGGAGACCCGACCTGATAAGATTTGGCAAGTATGAGGCAACTTGTAATGACTATTTAACAGCACGTGGTTTGCAACCAGTGGTGACTTCCAAACTTAAATTATTTCCCTATCCTTTAGTAGAAGCGCAATTGAATAGTAATATGGCAACAGAAAATTTAAACAGGGTGCCATAGTATTTTAGTTTGCAACATCATTCGCCGCACCTGGATTTTTAAAATAAATCCAGGTGATTTTTTTATAGAAATTTGTAGTATGAAGAAAATCTTGATTTCCGTTTTATGCCTGGTTGCTATTATTGTGGCTGTTGTTTATTATCTCAATTATAATGTATCCATTAATAGTATTGAATTGTCGTCGCCAAATAATGTAGCGACGAATGAGGCTGTAAAAGTAGTGCTTGATAAAGAAGAAGCGGTATATGTTCGCTATTGGAAGGACGAATCGTCAGAAAAGTTTAGAACACCGATCACTCAGAAAGCAACTACACATGATATCAGACTTCTACTGCTTGAGCCGGATGCAGAATATCATTTTCAGGTAGTAGTTGATAAGTTTATTGATATTGCTTCGAAAGAAATGAACTTTCACACACGGAAGCAATCACCGTGGCTGGTGCATAATTGGGTAAAAAATGAATTACCTCACGATGCCACCTCACTTGACGGGGGTATGGTAATGTTGTGTAATGCACGCCTGCCGGGATATATAGCTATGGTTGATGGTAAAGGTGTGGTAAGATGGTACTGGCAGATAGATGATATTGGGGTGCGGGCTGCCACTATTACCCCCAGGGGTACTATACTTGCAATGCTTCGCCCACCGGTTAAAGATGTGATTGATGATACCCCTAAAGCTGAGGCCGACACCCTTCGTGAAATGCAAAAGCCAATCAGACGCGGGGCATTAGGTTTCGCCGGTGGCACTGCAATTGCAGAAATTGATCTTACCGGGAAAATGCTATGGCGTATTAATATGGATACCGTAGCTGGTGGAAAATATAAAATAATTCACCACGACGTAAGAATGGATCAGAGTGGGAATATAGTTGTATTAACACGCAATCATAAACTTTTCGATATGTCGAAAATTGGCGGGAAAGGTATTGACACTTTAGGCGGTGATGGTATATTGGTGATGAATAATAAAGGTAAAAAAATATGGGAATGGGATGTGTGGAATGAGTGGGATACTCAGCATGATCCATTTCTGAAAGAATTTGCTTATGATCGCTTTCACATGAACTCGCTCAATTATGACAGAGACAGCAACTACCTGGTGTCTGTGGCTATCGAAGATCAAATTTGGAAGGTAAACAGTAAGACCGGTAAAATTATGTGGAAGCTGGGCAAGAACGGGAACTTTAAAATGGATACTTCCTACTATTTTTCTTTCCAGCATTCTGTGCACATTAATCCTTATGGCGACCTGATGGTATTCGACAATTCATTATGGAAGAAAAGATCCGGTGCAGTATCATTTCACTTAGATACAATAAATTGGACTGCTACTCCTAAAATCCATGCTATATTGCCTCCGGAGAAATACACTTCGCGTATGGGTAGTGGTTATGTGTTACCCAATGGCAATCTGTTGCAATGCAGCTCCAAAACGGGGGCGGTTATGGTAACTGACCAGCAGGGCAAAATTTTATGGCAGCTTAATTGTTATTTTGTTCCTTATCGTGCAGAATATGTTCCTTCTTCTTTGTGGACTAAATATTTTGTGAAAGAATAGCGCTTGCATTTAAAAGGTGACACCTTTTCATAGGCTGTCACTTCTAAATTGTAATCTTTCTGATCTTATATTTGATGTTTGTCGTTTGTCTACCCTTCCTCATCTCCCACCGCCCGGTTCAAAAAATTAATGAGTGGCTGAATGGCTGAAAGACCTTCAACTGTTTTTTTCAATAATTCTTTTGAGGTAAGCG